>DASSXJ010000202.1 GCA_035703895.1 bacterium
CGCCACGAACCACCTCAGTCGGTCCGCACCGCACCCACCATGAGTTGTCCCAAAAATGATGTAAGTTTCGGACAGATCCGCGTGTTTGTCCGAAAAATGTAGTATACTTAGGACAAATGGTCAGGCGTCATGCTCTCGATCTGAAGGCCCAGATACAGGATCGAATCGCATCCCAACGAGGAACTGTGTGGACGCCGGTCGATTTTCTCGACCTTGGTCCACGGGCCGCCGTCGATAAAGCGCTGCAGCGTCTCGCGAAAGATGGCCATCTTTCGCGAATCGATCGCGGCCTGTACTTCAGTCCGGCAAAGAACTCGTTGACGGGGAAGACCACGAATCCCGATCAGCGGGCCGTGATCGCTGCCGTCGCGCGACGCGATCAGACCCGCATCGTCGTTGACGGCCTGACCGCCGCAAATGACCTCGGCTTAACGACGGCCGTTCCCACGCGAATCACCGTTCTTACTGACGCGCGGCTACGGCCAATCCGACTCGGCAACCAGCAAATCCAGTTCAAGACCGTCGCGCCAAGTCGCCTCTTCTGGGCCGGACGTCCAGCCATGCGCGTTGTCCAAGCCCTCTACTGGCTTCAGGACATTCTTCGGTCAGATCGCGCAACCATTCTCCAAAAACTGACAGCGATTCTCAACGATCCCGCTCACGGACCGGAGATTCGCGACGATTTACGGCAGGGGCTCCACACGCTACCGATCTGGATGCAGTCGATTCTTCGGGAACTTCTCGCCAAGCCCGACAAGCCTAGTAAGACGGCTCAAAGGCACCATGCTACAGAGCGTTCATCCGCCAGCCAATGAACCCGGCATTCGATCGCATCATCACTTCATCGGCCGATGACCGCCGCGATTTGTTCGTTGCGACCGCCCGTAGGACCGGAATGGCGGAACAGAGCGTCGAGAAAGACTTCTGGGTCTGTTGGACGCTCGACGCGCTCTTTCATGCGTTGCCAGCAAGAGGCCCGCGTCTCCTTCTCAAAGGCGGCACATCCCTGTCAAAGGGGTTTGGGCTGATCAGCCGCTTTTCTGAAGACATCGACGTTACCGTCTTCAGAGCAGACCTCGGAGAGTCGATTTCGATCGACGATCTCGAAAAGTTGAGCGGCAAGAAGCGGGAAAACATCCTGGACCGGATCAAGACCGCTTGCCAGCAGTATCTTGGTGATCATCTGCGGCCCCAGCTAACCAGCATTCTCGCCGAAGCCGTTGTGCCGACCGAGCGCGCGCAGGCCGATGTCGTGTCTGACAATGCAGATCCAGATCAACAGACGCTTCTTTTGCGTTACCCCAGTGTCCTATCGGTCGATCCTTATGTCCGCCCCACCGTCCGTATCGAGTGCGGGGCCAAGTCCGCGCTTGACCCTCACCGACCTGTGACATTGGAGCCCTACGTGGCCGACGACATGCCAGACGCCGACCTATCGGTTGGCGATGTGACGACGATTGTCCCAGAAAGAACGTTCTGGGACAAAGTCGTCATTCTCCACGGGCTTCGACGTTGGTTTGAAAGGCGAGGTGAGTTGCGGCAGGAAGGCCAGCGGATATCGCGTCACTACTACGACCTGCACTCAATGCACTCTACATCTGTTGGCGAGCAAGCAATCGGTGATACCGCCCTCGGCAAAGAGTGTGCGCGGCATGCTCGCATGTTCTTCAATCGTCCTGATTTCGATCTCGCAACGGCCGTGCCAGGTAGCTTCATGCTAACACCGACCGAGCGAATGATCGAGGGCCTTCGACGTGATTACACAGCCATGGTCGGCATGATCTTTCGCTCAGTCCCTCGCTTTGAGGACGTTCTCGCTTCGATCGCCACGATCGAAGAGCGCCTGAATGCAAGGAGTGATGCTCGCGAAAGCAATCAAAGAGACATACCGGCGCACGGTCACTGAGTCTGGCGGGGATTATTATAGACGCATGTAGACAAGCATTTCGTAAGTGGTACGGTTAGACTGGTCTAAATCTTCCTGCTGGCCACCGGCCTTAACGGTTTGCGCGCTTGAGAGAGGGAGTCCCATCCCTCCCGCGCGTTCGATTAGGGCCGCACGAAGGTCTCGGCCGCCGCGGCGGCATCGAGGACGAGCCGGCGGCCGTCGACAATCCCGCGGATCTCGGCGTTGCCACGCAGCTGCAAGAACGCGACGCGCGTGGACGGGTTGCCTGGGGCGGCCTGCCCGGCCACAGAGGCGAGTCCGTCGCTCACGCGGATACGGATGGAGACGCGGTCCGATCCTGACGCCGCGTCAATGGCGACCGAGGATGGAATCCTGACCCGCCGCCCGTCCAGTAAGGGCCCCGGATGCCAGCCCGCGTAGGTGATGGCGTGGACCGGGAACGCTCCTACGAACCCACCGCGGTGCGCGGCGCCATCCGCGGTCGCGGTGTCCCACACAAACACGATCGCCCGCCGGGCGTCAGTCGCTCCCTGGCCTGCGCCAACGTGGAGGCCCCCGTATAGCACCGCCCCTCCCCTGCCGCTCGCCTCCCCCCACTCCCAGGTCACGCCCCGCCACGTCCCCCAGTTGTGATCGTGATACGCGGGAGCCCCTTCGAGCCGGACATCCCCGCGTGCAGTATGGAGGGTGCCGCTCATTCGTCCGCGGACGGCCGGCACGACGTACCCGGAGATGACGGCGTCGCCGGCGATCTCTCCGGCGGGAAGATAGAATCCGGCGTCGGGCACGAGGCGGAGATCCGCCCGCAGCCGAGGATCGTCCACGGTGATGTGGTACCGGCCCGCTTCGTTGGAGACGCGCGCCGGTCCGATGCGTTCGTTTGCCGATTCCATGCTGAGATCCCCCGGCCGGATCGCCGCCCGGATTTGGATGTCTTCGACCGGCCGGCCGGGCCGCTTGATTCGGACCAGGATTCCCCCGTGCCCCTCCCCGCCCGCAAGGATGGTGAGGTATCCGTACATCCCGGTCCGCGGATCGATGAAGTTGAAGTAATCCCACTCCGCCCACGTGTGCCTGGCTTCACGCGGAGGTGTGTGGAACCGGTCGAGGCGATCGATCAACTCCCCGGGCGAGGGGGCGATCCACGCTCGATCGGACGCGGTGTCGCGCGCGCGGGGGACCGCCGCCGCCGCGTGCGCCGTCTGGTCCAGAGACGGGACCCCGCCCGAGGCCTGTGCGGGAAACACCGTCCCCTGCCTCCGCACATACACCTGACGCGCGTCGATCTGTGGCGCGGCGGCTGCGATCTCCGCGGCAAAGCGTCCTCCCAAGAGGATCTCCCGTACCACGAACCCGGCCTGCTGAATAGTGAAGTACAGGTCGGTCACCCCGTTGACCTTGAGCACGGACGGGTCGACCCCTTCGGGCAGGAGCACGAGATCCCCGCCCGCGACCAGATCCCGGTCTCGCGCCTGGGCGAGAAGGGCATCGCCGACCGACAGGAGCGCGATCATCACGGCGACGCCGATGCCGTAACCGACGAGCAACACCAGGGTTCGGCGGGGGCGGTCCCACAGGCTGCGCCACGCAAGCAACCAGACCATCCCGTTCATGCGAGCGCCCCGTCACGCATCCGGACCCGGCGGTCGGCGAGCGCCGCGAGTTCGGAGTTGTGCGTGACCAGCACGACGGCCACCCCCTCCCGGCTGAGATCCTGGAGGAGCGTGCCGATCTCCCGTCCGGTCGCTTCATCCAGCTCGCCGGTGGGCTCGTCGGCGAGCAGCAGGTTCGGACGGTTCGCGAGCGCGCGGGCGATCGCCACCCGCTGCATCTCCCCCCCGCTGAGCTGACCCGGACGGTGACGCGCCCGGCCGTCGAGTCCAACCCGTGCGAGCAGGGTCCGTGCCCGTTCCCGCCGGACATCGCCGGCGACGCCCGCTTCCATCATGGGGAGCTCCACGTTCTCCTCCGCGGAGAGCATGGGCAGCAGGAAGAACCGCTGAAAAACGAACCCGACATGATGAAGACGGAGCCGGGCGAGCGCGGCGTCGCCGAGGCGGTCGGTTGGCTGTCCGAGAAGAGCCACCCGCCCTGCGGTCGGCCGATCCACGCCCCCAAGGAGATGGAGGAGTGTGGATTTTCCGCATCCAGACGGTCCGGCGACGGAGAGGAACGTTCCCGGCTCCACGGCGAGGGTGACTCCCCGGAGCGCGTGCACCGGTCCGCCCGGCATCGGATAGGTCTTCGTCACCCCCTCGGCAGCGACGACTGTCGTGGTCCCTGTGGTCACGACACGATCTCCCCGTGGAGGGTCGCGGCGATCTCCAGCCGGGCCGACAGGACCGCCGGATACAACCCCCCGAGCGCGCCGCTCGTAAGTAGCAATGCCGCCGTGGTCGCCACAGCCGCGGGCGTCAGGGTGAAGAAGTGGAGGTTCTCCGGGACCCCGGGCGCCGAGAGCAGAATGCGGTCGAGGTGGCTCGCGATCGCGATGCCGAGCAGGATCGCCCCCGGCAAGGCCGCCCCTGCGAGGGCGACACCTTCCGCCAGGATGAGCGCGACGATCTTGGCCCGCGTAAACCCAAGCGCGCGGAGCATCGCGATCTCCCCAAGCCGCTCGCCGACGGACAGCGTCACGATCGCGGCGACCAGCAGGAAGGAGACCGCTACGCTGATCGTCCCCAGGATCAGCGAGAACTGGTTGAAGTACGTGAGGCGGGCGCTCGTGCGGGCCAAGAATTCTTGGATGCTGAACGCGTCTACGCGTGGATCCCGCCGTTGAATCCACTGGGCCAGCGTGTCTGCCTGCGCAGGCTCGGTCATCCGCACGAGGATCAACGAGGCGCTCCCCGACGGCCGCCCTAAGAGACGGCGGAGAACCGGGGCGGCGATCGCCAGCGACCGCTGCGTCGGGAGATCGAAGTAAAAGTCGCCGATACCGACCACGCGGCACGTCTGCACTGCGGTGAGCGCCTGGAGACCCGAGCCGGGTGCCCCGGAGGCGATGAGGCGATCCCCGAGGCGGATGCGATCGAGTCGGGCCATATTGCGGTTGATGACGACCGGCACCGTCTCCGCAGAGGAGGTCGAGAGGTCCGTCCCTTCCAGGACGGTGTAGACACCGCGGCGCCCCGAGGGGATCCCGAGGGCGAACGACGGGAACTGTCGCTCGCCCGTGCGCAGATAGATGTTGCCACCCACCACAGGAATGGCGTCTCCGACACTTGGCCGTGTCGCGATCGCGGATGCGAGGCGATCGCCGTCCGCGATCTCTGCCGTCCCGGAGAACGGGAGGGTGCCTCGCGGCACGACGCGGACGGCGAACCCCAGCCGGTTCAGCACCGTGCCGAGGCTGGCCTCCAAACCACCGGCGAG
>DASSXJ010000203.1 GCA_035703895.1 bacterium
CTGGGGCGCTCCTTCACGCTGTTCAAGATGCTGGCGGGGGTGATGTGGTCCAAAGGTTATCAGGTAACGGACGCCGAGGTCCGCGAGCTGTATAACGCCATGGACCGCCACGATGGCCTTTTCTACCTCGCGGGAGCAGCGGGCTTCGTGGCCGATCACAAAGCGCAAGGCGATCGGCTCGACTTCGACCGCCTCTTCAAGGCTTATCGCGGCCAGTTCCCGTTCCTGGTGGGCGGCAGCGACGAGGATCCCTTTGAACATCGGCAGGTCGACCTCGCGCAAAGACGGCTGGGCAAGCTCGGCCTCCAGATCGAGCGCTTGCCCGGCGGTCACCTCACCACGCATGAGCAGCCGCAAGCCTTGGCGGCATTGATCGCGAAGTTCGAGCGAGGACTTTCAACAACACCTCAGGAGCCTTAGCCATGACCACCAATACGGAATCCGTTCGCGACCATTACCAGGCCGGGATAGAGGACGAGACAAAACTGCTCGCCAAGCTCAACCGCATCATCGATGAGATGGAGCCACCGCTGACGGCGGAAAAATTTGCGGGCTTCGACCAGTTTCATGTGGGCGGCCTTGCCGCGACCGCGGAATTGGCGAAGCGTAGTGAAATCACGCGCCACATGCGCGTGCTGGATGCCGGATCCGGCCTTGGCGGTCCTTCTCGCTTTCTTGCGGAAACATTCGGCTGTCATATCACTGGTGTGGATCTCACCCCGGCCTACGTGGCCGTCGCTACCCTTCTCGCGGAACGCGCCGGCCTCAGCGGCAAAGTAAGTTACCACGTTGGAAGCATTACCGAGCTGCCCTTCGAGGATGGCGGCTTTGATGTTGTCTGGAGCCAGCATGTGGTCATGAACATCGCAGACCGGGCCGGGCTCTATCGCGAACTCCGCCGCGTCCTGAAAACGGGCGGGACATTCGCCTTTTACGATCCGTACGTGCCCGACAATGGTGAGACACCACATTATCCCGTGCCGTGGGCCGAATCGCCCGCGACAAGCACGCTCCTTACCAAGAAAGCGACGGTCGCCGCCTTGGAGGGCGCAGGCTTTAAAGTGCTGGCCTTCGATGACATCACGCAAATAGGCGTGAACTGGATTGCGAACCAGCAACAGCAGCTCCGGCAAGCCACACAGCGGAACATCGCGCTAACGACCGGCATGGTCGTGGGCGAGCGCATGCGCGAGATGGTGGCGAACTTCGGCCGCAATCTCGTGGAGGGGCGCTTGCGGCTTGTCATGGGCAAATGCCACGCAGCGTAATTACCTTTGTTTGGGAGGCCACGGCTGTAACAGAAGCGGTGTTGCACGAGCAATCCATGACGCCGGCAAGGGGCGACCGGGCGGCACGGCAGCCCGCCCGGGTGCGGATCGATATCATATTCTTCTCGGTGCCCCGGAAGACCGGGATTCAGACCGAAAGCCCCCGGCCTGCTGGGGGCACCATCACGATGAAGGCCCTAAAACGAACCCAGCGGCGGCCCGGCGATGAATCCCACCGTCTCCTTCTTTAACCAGGAAGGCCGCGCCACGAACAGCAGGGGACGGGGCATCTGACTCATCGTGATGGCGACGACCGTGGAATTGGCAATGCCGATGATGATGCCGTCATATGAGTAAATGCGCGCGGGGTACGGCATCAACAACATGAGATGCGCTCGAATGCTTTCACCCTCGTCGACCCAAGCCTCCGGACGGCTGGAGATGGCTTGATAGAGTACTTGGGGGCGCCCCAACCGTGCCACCACGTCAGTTTCGGCGCTTCCCGCTTGTATGCCGTCATTTGTCGTGTATAGGCTCCGGGGAACGTTCAGCGTCAGGGCGCCATTCGGCGTGCATTTTCGATACCCCCTACCGTTCATCCCCACGGCGGTCTCGTCGGTAAGCATCGCTGAGTAGCCCGCTACAATGTGGATCGCAGCAACGACGGATTGAGTCCCGTACGTAGACGGGCTCAACGTCAACGCTAACCCCCTGCTCGGATAATAGAATAGGCTGACCGTATCTTTGTCGTCCCCCGATGGGTTCAGTAAACAGAATGCCGGCGGAGCTCCCAAGGTCGCCAATACCCCAGTATCCGCCATGCCAAATGTTATTCGCCCGACCCCGGCCCCGGGAACAATGAGCCATCTTGGTTCAGCAAAGACAGGAACGACTGATCGGAGAATAACGGCGAGGGAGACTACGGAGAGGAGAAACCGATAGGCTGCCCCGCCTCGCAGCCTGAAGACGTGATTCGCCATTCCGGGTGTATGATACTCGCTTGGGGGGGCGCGTCACTTCATCCCTCCGACGGTTTTCTCGATTTCGTTCGTGTGAACGTCGTCGTCCCTTTGGGTCACCCAATGGAGCGCAATACGCACACAGAAAGGAGCATTCCACCCGTTCCCCGAAGACCACTTCTGCGGTGTGCCATGACACCGTCCCCGCCTGTGTGTGTCACAATCCGGTATGTTGAGGGGGTGAGGCAAGTGCTCACACACAAAGAACTCGAAGGGTGCAAGCGGGTCATCGAAGAAACTCTGACTGCGTTGGGGCGCGAGGACGTGGGGGTCGGCGACGTTGCCGAAAAGAGCGGGGGCATGCTGGCCGTCGCGCTTTCCCGAGGGGCACACACCCAAACGGTCGAGGTGCGGATTGATGAACTGCGAGGGAAGGAACAGGCGCGGACCACGATGGGTCGCGCAATCATTGGCTTGAGCAAGGCCATCGAGAAAGAAACGATCGAGACCGCCGAACGGCTGGCGCGAGAGTGACTCAATCGTGTGGACGACGTATGCGATTGGGGATACGGCCGGCCGCGTATGGCAGTTCCTGCGCCGGAATGGCAAATCCAGCTTGACGGCCGTGAAGCAAGGCACGAGAGCCCCCGAACCGATCGTGCTCATGGCCATCGGTTGGCTTGCCCGTGAGGGGAAGGTCGGTTTGGATCGCGAGGGGCGAAGCCTTCAGCTTTGGCTGACCGAGTAGCGTCGAGCGGCCGGCAACGACGCGCGGTGAGGTAAAAGCAGACGGCCCCCATCTCATCCGAACCGATCGAAGCCCTGCTCATTCGGGTCCCGTTCTTTCACACGCTCGATCGTGTCGACCTTGCTCGGCTGGCCGGAGCCCTCGAAGAGGTCCGGCTGCCGGCGGGCACGCAGATCTTCTCCGAAGGCGCCGAGGCCGATGCCATGTACCTGCTCGCCGGCGGTCGTGTGGAGGTCACGCTGGGTGCCGGGGAAGGCGAGAAACAGGTGGCTGTCCTGGAGGCCCCGTCGTACTTCGGTGAGCTCGGCCTGCTCCTCGCGCGCCGAACCGGTTCCGTCCGGACATCGACAGATATTCTCGCTTGGAAGCTTCCGCGCGAGCGATTTGACCAGCTTGCCCAGGAACGAACCGCTATTGCGCTCGCGGTGGCAAAGTCCCTCGCGCTGCTGCTTGATCAGCGGTCACGCGAGCGCGTCGGGGCGCCTGTCGCAGAACCGCCGGTAGTGCCGGTTGACGCCCCAGAAGCTGGGCCCCGATCACGGCGGCGGGTTCCCGGAGCCGTGATCGCGCTCGGGCTCCCGTTCGTGCTGTGGTGGACCGCGCCCCCCACCGGCATGAGCGTCCAGGGGTGGCACGTGAGCCTCACGGTCATCGGGGCGGCCCTGGCCTGGCTGTTCGAGCCCGTGCCCGATTTCGTCACGGCGCTGGCCATGACGACGGCATGGGGATTGTTGGGACTCGCCCCGCTCTCGCTTGCGTTCGCAGGCTTTTCGAGTTCGTCCTGGTTCATCGCGCTGGCGGCGATGGGGATCGGTGCGGCCATGTCCCGGTCGGGTCTGTTCTTTCGCCTCGTGCTGTTTTTTCTCAGGATCCTGCCGACCACATACGCCGCCTACGTGCTTGGGCTGCTCGCGGGCGGCGTCACCGTCACCCCCCTCGTCCCAGTCCCGTTTATTCGCGTGGCCACGATGACGCCGCTGGTGCACGAGCTCGCGCAAGCCCTCGGCTACCCCGCCAGGAGCCGGGCGCGCGCGGGCCTGGCGGCCGCCGGTTTCATCGGATTTGGCTTCTTCGGGATGGCGTTTCTCACCGGTCGCGTAGAGAACTTCTTCCTGATCGGTCTCTTGGGGCATCCCGATGACACGCGCTTCAGCTGGATCCCGTGGCTGGTCGACGCGGCCCCTGTAGGGGGAGTCATGCTGGTCGGGGCGGCGGTGATGTTGTTGACACGATACAAGTCTGCGCTGACACCACGAGTGACCCTCGACGTCCTGCAGCTCCAGCTGCGCCTCCTGGGCCCCCTCTCACAACGCGAGATGATCACCCTCGCCGCGCTGGCCGTGCTGCTTGCCGGTTTGTTCGTGGAACAGCGTCTCCACGTGGATGTCGCGTGGATTTCCTTAGCCGCGTTTATCATCGCGCTTGCAGGAGGGGTGATCGACCGAGCGAGCTTTCGGGGATCGATTGAGTGGGGATTCCTGATCCTCTTTGCCGTGCTGCTGAGCACGGGAGGAGTGCTGCGCAGCGCCGGCGTTGACCAATGGATCGCCGCGGCCCTGGTGCCGCTCGCCCGAACGGTCGGCAATCCAGGCGCGCTCGTGGTGCTCCTGGGGGTATTGGTCAGCGCCTCCCGCGTCGTGCTGCCGGGCACCCCGGCGATTCTGTTGTTTAATCTTGCCTTGGTGCCTGTGGCATCGCACGTGGGGTTGTCTCCGTGGGTCGTCGGTTTTGTTATCATCGCGGCCGGGACCCCGTGGGTACACGCCAGCCAAAGTGCCTTCCTCCGCCTGACCGAGGAGATGACGAAGGGGGAGATGATCACGCAGCACGAGGGGACCGTTGTCGGCGTCTTCATGACGCTCATCACCCTCGTCGCAATTGCGCTGAGCGTGCCCTACTGGCGCGCGCTCGGGTTGATCTCCCCGTAAGAGCAGATGGCCAGGCATCCTCGACGCATATGCGGATCTCCTTCACAAGACATTCATAATCTCTTCGAAACTTTGGAGTAGCCTGCTCCGTAGAATCTCGTGATTGGGATCGTCACCGGAGGCGGTGGCGAGCGTGGAAAGTCGTGGTTTTCAGCGAGGAGGCGCACCATGAGAAAATTCGTAGCCACGACGTTGGGAGTACTTGTTGCCACCCTGACCATGGCCGGCATCGGCCAGGCGCAGGGGTTTCCCACCGTGCAGGGAACGATTCAGGCAGTTGATTGCCAGACGAACGCGCTGGTATTGAGAGCGCAGGACGGGACACATGTGTTTCCCGCCGGCCCCTCTACGGCGGTGTTCGTGAATTCCACCCCGGTCAGCCTGTGCGCGCTGCAACAGTACATCGGCAGCAGTGCGACCGTATCGATAGCGCCCTATGCCAGCCAGTGGGTGGCGGAGCGGGTGGACGTCTACATCGCGGCCACCCCTTATCCCGCTCCGGCCGCACCCACCTACTCCACGGTGCCACCGTGGCTCGGAATCGTCGTAGGAACGATTATCGTGGGCGGCTTAGTGTACCTGCTGGTGCGCGGGCATGATGGCGCTCTTCACCGTTATCCCTACTCTGGACGATACGATCAACAGTATGGTCCCTACTATGGTCCCTCTCCCTACCAATATGATCCCTACCAGCGGGGTCCTTATCCACGGGCTCCCTACGGATACGGTCCGTACCAGTACGGTCCCTACCAGTACGGTCCCTACCAACAGTGCTCTAACCGCGCGTACGATGGGTGGTGTCGCGGCCGCGATGCCGGTGACAGCAATCGGTAATCTGGCGAGCCACATCGTTCGGCAATAGAGACAGGAGGAGCGGGCGCACTACTCGCTCCTCCTGTCCTTTGGGCGCATCAGTGCGACCGCAGGGGTGAAACGGCCCCCGCACAGAGCCCTGCTTGACCCATCTGAAATACAATCATATAGTTGTGGATGGTGACAGCATGCCTGCGATGAGCCGCCCGAGCGCGTCGACGACGGATCTCGACGCGATCTTTGGCGCTCTGGCCCACCCGACGCGGCGCGCGATTCTCTCTCGCCTCCGAAGCGGACCCGCCTCGGTGGGGGAGCTGACCGGGCCTTTCCGCGTTTCCCAGCAGGCGATTTCCAAACATATCGCCGTCCTCCAGAAAGCGGGGCTGATCACGCAGCGAAAACACGGGCGGAACTCCCGATGCGTCCTGCGTCTCGTGCCTCTCAAGGAGGCCGACAAGTGGATCGAATTCTATCGCCCGCTCTGGGACGAGCGTTTCGAGAAACTCGCGGGCTATCTCGAGTCGGCCAAGAATCGAACCCACGAAGGATAACCCAAGTGGAAGCGCGCAAGCTCACCCGCCGCCGGATCTTCCACGCGTCGCCCGAGGAAGTGTTTCAGGCGTTCGTCTCCGCCGAGGCGCTCAAGGAGTGGTGGTCGCCCGAGGGCTACATTGTGATCGAGGCGCACGCCGACGTGCGAGTGGGAGGTCAGTATAGTTTGGTGATGCGTACGGAAACCGGTTCCGAGACGGTGTACGTTCGCGGCTCCTACGAGGAGATCGCGCCGCCCCACAAGCTCGTGTTCACGCATATGTTTGAACACCGGGGCAGCGACGCGCCGTTTGTGCGGGTCGGTCTTGCCGCCCATCTGACCCGCGTCACCGTGGAATTCAAGGCCCACGGAAGCGCGACTGAGCTGGTCCTCGTGCAGGAGCATATCCCAACGCCGGATGCCGAAGCGCTGGTCAGGGTCGGTTGGGAGGGCATCTTTGACCACCTCGCATCGTACCTGGGGCGTGCCGGCAGAAGCGACCCGCGGAACGCTTGATCGCCGCGCTTGACTTTCAAGAGAAAATATACAATCATGTGGTTGTAAAAAATCGAGTCCGGCCGCCGCGCGGGTGACCGGCCACGTCCGCTGCCGTATCTCAGAGGAGGGGGACGACATTGCCGACAGAACTCGCACGCAATCCGTGGGGGATCATCCTGCAGCACCAGGAGGACCGTATCGTGGAGCTGCGGTGGTTGCCGTCTACCGCGAGCATGGCCGACGGCGCGTTCAAGGCGACGCTGGCGCTGTTTGCCACCGAGGCGGAAAAGGTGCGGCCGTCCTTCCTCCTGATTGACGCGCTTCAATTTCGCCATACGTTCGGCGAAGGGGTGATGGCGTGGCGGGACGATCACATCATTCCCCGCTACGGCGCCGCGGGCGTGCGGAAGTTTGCGTTCCACGTGCCTGAGGGTTTCCCGAACACGATGGAATCGGGAGGCACGGAGGCCGTCGAGGACCCGGCGATTTTCCCCACGGCATGGTTCTCCAAGAGAGAGCACGCTCTGGAGTGGTTTCGGAAAGCATAACCGCGCGGACCAACGGAGAGCGTGCCGATGACTCTGGCGACAGCAGGGATCCTTGCCATGACGCTGAGCTTCGTGGCGTGCATCGCGGCGGCAACCTGGCACGTCGCCCCTTGGCTCTCGCGCCGGAGTCGGGCCGACGCCCTCATTCCACTCCTCTGGGTGCACGCGTTTCGCCACGTCGCATTACAGATTCTCTCAGCGCAGAAGTCCGGGTTCCGTGTTTCCGACGGACTCCGCGATGAGATTCTCTATGGGGACCTCGCGGGGATGGTCCTGGCGTTGCTCGCCATCTTCGCCCTCCGCAGTCGCCGCGGCGCTGCCATCCCGTTGGTGTGGCTGTTCGTCGCCGCCACCGCCGTCGACCTCGTCAACGGCAGCATCGGCGGGATGCGGGAAGGCGCGCTTGGCCAGGCTTCCGGAGTGACCTGGCTCATCCTTACCTTCTACGTTCCCATCCTCTATACGAGCCTCGGGCTCATCGTCTGGCAACTCTTACGCCGAAGGGGGGAACCACTCGGCTAACCTTGTGATGGGACAAGCCCCCGCCGAATGGACCTTCGGAGGCACGATCAACGCCTAAAAAGTAGCCCCAAAGGGCAGTAGAGTATGCAGCGGGCCGCGCGCCCGACGATGATGCTAACACGAACGTATGTGGTCAGAATGTGGCTCGGGGACGGCAACCTAGACTCAAAGCATCGATCACCCTTGACCTACGCCCTCTTGCTCAAATTCGCCGGTCGGTCCCGCAACGCCGTCCCCGCGGCCGCTCTTTGCAGGTTCCCCGTCCGCCCGCGCAGCGGGTGAAGGGCAGCGGTCCACCCCCATGAACACCACCCTGACCTTCGGGGCATCCGCCGCCTCGATGACGTAGGCGGCGGTCACTCTACGCCGCGCACCACCATCCGCTCGAACCACCGCAGGACCCAGGTCGAGAGCAACCCGAAGACGGACAGCACGGCGATCCCGGCCATGAGCCTCGTCGTCTGCAGCAGGTCGCCGGCGTATAAAATCAGATAGCCGATCCCGCGCGTGGCGGCGATCATCTCGGCGGAGACGACGAGGAGGAGCGACATCCCTGTGGCCAACCGCAGTCCTGCAAACACCACGGGAAGGGCGCTCGGGATCATCACCTTTTGGATGATCTGCCACCGGCTGGCCCCCAGGCTCTGGGCCGCCCGCATGAGGGAGGGATTGGCGCCGCGCAGGCCCGTCACGGTGCTGATGAACACGGGGAAAAAGGCGCCGACGGCGATCACGGCGATCTTCGACGCTTCTCCAATGCCCAGCCAGAGGATGATCAAGGGCAGCAGGGCGATCTTCGGTATCGGGTAGGCGAGGGCGACCAGCGGGTCGATCACGGCCTCGGCCCGCACGGAAACCGCGGCGAGGGTCCCGAGGGCGACCCCCGCGGCGCTGCCGATCGCGAATCCGCCCAGGATCCGTGCGAGGCTGGGCTGCACGTTCCGCCACAGGTCCCCGCTCGCCGCCATTCGCCACAACTCCACGACGACCGCCGAAGGGGGAGGCAGGAACACGCGGGGGAAGATGCCGGCCCGGGAGACCGCCTCCCACGCCAGCAGCAGCACCGCCACCGCGGCGACGCGCAGATACGTGTGCGGGCGAAGGTCGGGCTCGCCCCGGGCCTCGGCGTACACGACCCGCTCGTGTACCTGGGTGCTCACGCCGACTGCTCCGCCATGGCGGCGCGTGCCTCGTCTTTGGTCATCGCCCAGATCTCCCGGGTGAACCCGACGAACGCGGGCGACGCCTGCATCGCCTCATCGCGGGGCCGGGGCAACGGAACGGACAGCACGGCACGGACGCGGCCGGGCCGGCGCGACAGCAGCACGACGCGATCGGCGAGATACGCGGCCTCGTGGATGTTGTGGGTCACATAGAGCACCGTCCGGGATTGCCGCTCGCACAACCGCAGCAGCTCGTCCTGCATGAGGTCGCGGGTCTGCGCGTCGAGCGCCGAGAGCGGCTCGTCCATGAGCAGCACCGCCGGGTCCACGGCGAACGCCCGCGCCAACCCCACACGCTGGCGCATTCCACCCGAGAGTTCCCGGGGGAACCGGTGCTCGAACCCCTCGAGGCCGACCGTCCGGATCAGCTCCCGGGCGCGAAGGACGCGGTCGCGCGGCGGGACCCCGCGGACCTCGAGCCCGAACACGACGTTGTGGAGCACGGTCCGCCACGGGAACAGCGCAAAATCCTGAAACACCATCGCCGTGAGGGGGCGGCCGCCGAGCGCGCCGCCGAACTCGACGCGGCCGGAGGAAGGAGCAAGAAGCCCACCTACGATGAACAGGAGCGTCGACTTCCCACACCCGCTGGGGCCCAACAACGCCACGAACTCGCCGGCCTGAACCGTAAACGAGACGCCGTCCACGGCGACGATGGCGTCGCGACCCCGCGTATACGTCTTGCAGATCTGGTCGACGCGGACCTCCACCGCGTCAATGCCTCAGGGCGTTGATGGCGTCGTGAAGGAAGCTCCCATCGACAACCTGATCGACCGGGCGCGGCGCCGTCACCATCCCGTTCTGCACGTACCAGGCGAGCTGATGCTCGAGGTCGAGGGTGTACAACCGGGCGTCGTGGTCGATGTACGGGAGCGAGTCCTGGACCGCCGACTCGGGCTGCTCGATGCTGCGGGCGGTGAGCGAGACGATCTCCCCGCACACGGGCCGGCGCGGCTTCGCAAGACACGCATCGAAGTAGTCGCGGGTCGCGTGGACGTACGCCTTCATGAAGCGGACCCCCAGCTCGTGGTCCCGGCGCATCCGCTCGCCGTAGAATACCCCGGTCACCTGGTTGACGAGGCGATCCCCCACCCAGAACAGCACTTTCCCCCACCCCTGCTGCTCGGCCACGCGGCCAAACGGCGGCGAGAGAATCGCCGCCGCGATCTGGTTCGTCTGGACCGCCTGCACCACCAACTGGATCTCGCGGAGCGGCACGAGCTCGACGTCCTTGTCCGAGAGCCGCTCCCGCTCAAGGAGTTTCCCGATCTGATAGTGGAACGTCGAGCCGAGGGTCGTCAGCCCCAAGCGTTTCCCCCGCAGGTCGCGCAGGCTGCGCACCCCTTGATCGTATGTCGTTTTGGAGACCACGACCGCATTCAAGGGGTACCCGGGCCGCTCCTGACCCCGGTCCGCGACGAGCCAGATCTTGGCGCCGCCGGCGGAGAGGTTGAACAACGTGCCGGTGATGCCCGTCGCCCCCACGTCGATGTCCCCGGTCACCACGGCCGTGGCCACCGGAGCGGCCGCGCCGAAGTAGACAAAGCGCACGTCCACGCCCTCCTGCCGAAAATAGCCTCGGTCCTGCGCGACGAAGAGCGGCGCGCCGCCGACCAATTTCAACGTCCCCACGCGCACCGTCGCCGGCTGCTGCCCCGCCGCCGGGATGGCCAGGAGCACCGGGATGCTCACGAGACTCAGCAGATGACGCCATCCTCTCACGTCCGATCTCCCCTGCGTCGTGATGCTCGCATCTTCTCCGGCGTCTCGACCGTCCCCCCCTCAACCACCGGGGAGGCGGCGGCGAGGCGGGGGTCGAGCGCGGGCGCAAAGGAGAGCCTCACACCGCATAGAATCGGCTTCCCCGGATCGAACAGAGAGCGAACGTCCGGCAGGGGGAACCCGTGTTCTTCTGGATTTTTCTCTTTTCGGTGGGCGCCGGTATCGGGGGAGCGATCCTCGGCTTGGGCGGGGGCGTCATCATCGTCCCGGCCTTGACCCTGCTGCTCAACCTGCCCATCCGGTTCGCGATCGGCGCGAGCATCGTGGCCGTGATCGCCACCAGCAGCGGCACGGCGTCGGCCTATATCCGAGACCGTCTGACGAATCTCAGAATCGGCATCGCGCTCGAAGTCATGACCACGATGGGAGCGCTGTCGGGGGCGCTCATCGCGGGCCACGTCTCCCCGCGCTGGTTGTACATCATCTTCGGCCTGCTCCTCGCCTACTCGGCGATCGCGCTGCTCGGCCGGCTGAAGATCGAGTTGCCCGGCGAGGTCCCCTACGATCCTCTGGCGTCCCGCCTCCGGTTCGCCGGCGTGTACTACGATCAGGCGCTCCGCCAGCGGGTCCCGTACATCGCCACGGGGGTGGCCCCCGCTGGGGTGATGATGTACGCCGCCGGGATCTTCTCGGGCCTGTTGGGCATCGGGAGTGGTCTGTTCAAGGTGCTCGCGATGGACATCGCGATGCGGCTTCCGATGAAGGTCTCGACGTCGACCAGCAACTTCATGGTCGGGGTGACCGCGGCGGCCAGCGCCGGAGTGTACTTCTCCCGTGGCGATATCCACCCGATCATCGCGGCGCCGGTTGCGCTCGGCGTGCTGCTGGGCGCCTGGATCGGCGCCCGGGTGATGGGGCAACTACGAAACACCACGATCCGGAAACTGTTCATCCCGGTCCTGGCGATCGTGGCGGTGAGTATGATCTACAGGGGGCTGACCGTCCGATGAAAACCCGTCCCGACCTGCAGGATCTGTCCGGCGATTCGGGGCTCCGCCCGATGGTGAGCGCGGTCCTGCGCTACGGGGTGCTCCTCGCCGCGGTGGTCATCGTCATCGGTCTCGTCCTCTCCGTGATCCAGGTCGGGTTCAAGACGTTCGTCTCGATGCCCCGCGTCCGCGTCCCCGAGGTCAGCACCGACCTGACCTCCCTGCGGGCGGTCTTTCGCGAGCTGCTGCCCCCCATCCCGGAAGGGCTCATGGACGCGGGGGTCCTGCTGTTGATCGCCACGCCGGTCTTGACGGTGGGCGCCTCCACCATCATGTTTGCGGTCGAGCGGGACTGGCTGTACGTGGCGATCTCGGGGTTCGTGTTCGTCGTGCTGATCCTCGGATTCGTGCTGGGAGGTCGGGGCGCGCTCGGCGGAAGCTAGCGGCCGCGGAGCGTTTGGGTCTGCCGGCCCCGGGGAAAAACCAACCTGACCCAGTACGCCTTGGTGACCGGAGGTGCTCTTGATGATCCTCACACTGATGGCGATCATCGTGCTGTTGGCCGGCGCGCTCCTTGCGCAGATGAACGCGTCCTCCCTGCACACGCCGTTCTCGCTGAGTGTCTCGGGAATCTCGGTGGTCCCGGTGTCGAATCTTCGGGCCCTCGCGGCGGCCGCGGGCGTCGTGGCCCTCCTGTGGTTCGCCGGTATGATCGACCTGTTGGTCGTGCGGGGCCGCGTGCGAAGACGAGACGCGCTCCTCGTGGAGAAGGACCAGGAGATCGCGCGCGTCAAAGCGTCGGCCTACGACCAGGAGCAGCCCGCGCTCGCGGATGTGAAGATGCAGCTC
>DASSXJ010000204.1 GCA_035703895.1 bacterium
TCGACACGACCAAGAGCCCGGTGGGCCCCGACCCCCGGTTCCCGGCGAACATGCCGGTAGCGCCCTTCGACGCGGCGCAGTATGTGAAACCCGAGGATCGCACCGGCGACCTGGTCCACCGCTACTATCAGGAGCAGTACCAGATCGATGGCGGCAAGATGGACAAGTTTGTCGCCTGGAGCGACGCCGCCGGGCTCGTGCTGAGCTACTACGACGCGACCAACATGCCTGAAGGCAAGCTGGCCCAGCAGTACGTGCTTGCCGACAACTTCTTCCACGCGGCGTTCGGCGGCTCGTTCTTGAACCACTTCTGGCTGGTCTGCGCCTGCACCCCGGTCTGGGCCAGCGCCCCGGATGCCGTGAAGGCGCAGATGGATGCGACCGGCATGATGGTGAAGGATGGCCAGGTGACGCCGGACGGCTACGCGATCAACACGTCCTACACCGTGAATCAACCCCACCCGGTGGAGATGGATCCTGCGAGACTGGTCCCCAACCAGACCGCCCCGAACATCGGCGACCGCCTCGACGAGAAGGGGATCTCCTGGGCTTGGTACGCGGGTGGGTGGAACGACGCGGTTTCCGGGCACCCCGATCCGCTCTTCCAGTTTCATCATCATCCATTTGCCTACTTCGCCAGGTACGCGGACGGTACGGCCGGGCGCGCCCAGCACCTCAAGGACGAACAGGACTATTGGGCGGCGCTCCGGGACGGCAAGCTTCCGGCCGTCGCGTTTGTCAAACCGCTCGGGCCCGACAATGAACACCCGGGGTATACCAACCTAATGCGCGGGCAGCAGCATGTGCTCGAGTTGGTGGCCGCCGTGATGAACAGCCCCTACTGGAAGGACACGGCGATCATCATTACCTACGACGAGCACGGCGGTCGTTGGGACCACGTCGCGCCTCCCAAGGTCGACCGCTGGGGTCCCGGCGCTCGGGTGCCCGCCATCATCGTGTCCCCATTCGCCAAGCGGCGGTACGTCGACCACACGCAATACGACACCACCGCGATCCTCAAGCTGATCGAAACGCGCTGGGGTCTCAAGCCGCTGGGCAGCCGGGACGCCGGGGCCGGCGATCTCCGGAACGCGTTCAACTTCTAAACAGGAGTGCGCTCTGTAGCGACCCGCCAGGACCACAGCGGCAGGTCCTCGACGACCATGTCTGTCACGTCAAACGCATTGACATCGAACGCCAGCGCGGCCTCGGCCATGGCCTGGGCTTCCGGCCCCCAGCCCATCTGGTCGCCCTCGACGCGGGCGCTTCGGTAGGCATGCAGGAGCGCGCGGACCTCTAGGTAGGGGCCGACGAGGTCCGCGCGCACCGCTTCGTCCCCGTTGATCTGGGCGACCACAGCGGGATGATCGCTGTGTACTACCACGCGGCGCGACCCGAGCCGCCGCGCCGTCCACAGGGCATACAGGATACCTTGAAACGCGGCGAGATCCCGGTTCGAGACGGACACCCGGCGGCCAACGCGGCGGAGCACCTCGCCGCGGGGATCGACGAAGACCACGCCGAGGCCCGCCCACTGTCCCCTCTGGGCGGTCGCGACGTACGCATGGAACACCCGATCCGTATTCATCGCACCCACTCGAGGGCGGCGGTGAGTACCCCCAAGCCGGCGAGCAGCGTGATTTTGAGGCCGATCAGCTCCCGGTCGTCCTCGAGGCGCTGCCAGAGGCGTCGGGTAGGGGTACGGGGGCGCAGGAGAGGGAGGGAGCGTGCACCCAGGCCTGCCGGCTCCGTCCTTCGGAGAGGATGCCTTCTGCCTTGGGGTCTGGCTCCTCGCGGCGCGCTTGGGACTAGGGAGCCGGACCTCTCGACATCCTCCCGGGCGAGACTGAGCGCCTTGTGCACGCACCCCTCCTTAGGTGGGGTCGTCCGATGAGGCTTGCTCACCCTTAGTGTACCCAGATGCGGGTCAAGGGCACGTGAAGCCCGGTCGAACCCTGTGTGAAAGGGCGGCTTCACCCAGCCTTCAACTGTGCTTCACCTCCGGTTAACTTTCGCGCCCTACTTTATAAAAGGAAGACTGGGGGATGGTGGGATGGCCATGGGTCCGATCGAGTCGCGAGACGGGATCGAGGCACCCTCGGACAGTTGGACGAGGTGGCGGGAGGACATCAGGGTGGCCGCGACGATCTTCGGGGTGCTGCTCCTGGTGTCGGTGGCGGCGGCGGTCTGTGTCAGACTGCTGCTGGGTATCTGACTAACGGACCCATGACAACCGGAGGTGGGACGTCACGCTCATGAAGAACCCCAGGGTGTGCTCGGGGAAGCGCATTGATTTTCACACGCATGCAAAGCCGTCGAAACGGCTCCCGTTCTCGCTGGACGCGTTTTGGTGGACGGTATCGCAGGCGCGGCAGACCGAACTCGACGCGTTCGTGCTGACCGAGCACTTTCATGCCCCGGACTTTTGGACCATGTATGACGTCCTCTGCCAGACGCTCGCGTATGACAATGGTGTTCTGGTCGTCGATGATCAGCTGCGTGTTCTGACCGGAGCGGAGCTAGGCGTGTCGGAGGGCTGCGACATCCTGCTGCTCGGCACGCTGGATCAGCTCGGGCGGTTCAGTCAGGGGCTGTGTGCCTCCCCAGTCACGGGCTACAAACCGCCCTTCGACGAAGCGTTGGAGGTCGCGCGGCGGCACGGCCTGCTGATGATCGGCGCGCACATGTACCGGTGCGGCAAGGAGCTCGCCAGGCTGGGGCAGGCGCGTCTCCGCAGGCTGGAC
>DASSXJ010000205.1 GCA_035703895.1 bacterium
CAAGCTCACGCCGTTCGGGAGATCGTTCGCGACCAGTTCCCGGGTCGCCTGAGAGAGAAGAACCTGGCCTCCGTGCCCCGCCGCGCAGATACGGGAGGCGCGATAGACGTCGAACCCGACGTACCCCGACTCAGCCCTTTGGGCCTCGCCCGTGTGCAGCCCCATGCGCACGCGGACCGCCGCGCCCTCGGGCCAGGGATGCGCAGCAATGGCTCGTTGCCCCTCGACCGCGGCCGCAACCGCGTCGGTGGCGCGGGGAAACACCACGAAGAAAGCGTCTCCCTGGGTCTCGACTTCGTGACCGCCTCGATCCCGAAACGAGGCCCGCAGGAGTCGCCGGTGGTCTTCGAGGACCTGCGCGTAGCGATCTTTGAGGCGCTGGAAGAGACGTGTCGACCCCTCGATGTCGGTGAAGAGGAAAGTGACGGTTCCGGTCGGCAGCTCGGGCAAGACCACGCTCCGCGGTGGTGCTAGCGGCAACGTTCGCCGGTAGAACGTGGCTGTCCTTGCCCGCGGCTCATCGCGAGAACTTGAACTCAGCGGGCTCGAGGCCCGCGACCCGGATGTCGATGCTTCGGCCCCGGACGCTCACGGCCGCGTATGTCCCGGCCGGCCGGCCGCCGGTGTACGCGCAGTCGACGAGCGATCCGAGCGTCACATAGGGGAGGCCGTTGATGACCGTGGCGCGAGTCCAGTGCATGTGTCCGGCGAAGACCGCCAGCACCTGCGCTCCCTGCTCAAAGAGCTCGCGGATCCGGGCCCGGTTGCGGACTTGCGCCCTCTCCGGGCGGGATGCGAAGTACCGGTGGCCGCGGAGGTCCTGTTCGTCGAGGGGGCGGTGGCAGAAGATCAACGACGGCCCGGCATTTCCCTCGAGCACGGTCTCCAGCCAGGACCGCTGGTCGAGGCCGATCTCCCCGCCGACCCGATCGAGCGGCGGGTCCTGGCTGTCGAGGAGCACGACGTGCGGATCCCACTGGGTCATGCATTCGTACGGGCCGCCCTTTGCGAGGACCGTGGCCAGCTCCGCCTTCGTCACGTTGGCCACATCGGTGTTCCCATAGACGTGATAGACGGGGACCCCGACTTCAAGGAGCTGCTGCCTGGCCCAGGCCGTGCGCGACCGATCTTGTTCTGTGTCGACCGGATTGATGCGGTCGCCTAGGTCGACGATCAGGTCCGGCTTGAACCCATCCATCGCTTCGCAAAAGGCCCCGAGCAGGGCCGGGGCGTTGCCGCCGAGCTGAGTGTCCGCATCGGGACCGCAGTGGATATCGGCGACGATGCCGATTTTCAACGGCTCGGGGTCAACGAGCGGGGCCGCAGCTCGGTGCGTCCGCCCATGGCGGGGACGAGCAGCGCCGGAATGCGGATACTGCCGTCGGCCTGCTGGAAGTTTTCGAGCACGGCGATGATCGCGCGCGTGGAGGCGACCGCGGTGCCGTTCAGCGTGTGGACGAACTCCACGCCGCCGCCCCCAGGTCGGCGGAACCGGACGTTGAGGTTGCGCGCCTGAAAGTCCGTGCAGTTGCTGCACGACTGGGTCTCCGCATAGGCGTTGCGGCCGGGCATCCACGTCTCGATGTCGTACTTGCGCGCCGCGGGGTCGCCGAGGTCGCCGGCGGCGATGTCGACGACACGGTAGGGAAGCCCAAGCGCCTGCCACAGGCGTTCCTCGAGGCTCATCAGGTATTCGTGCTCCTCCCACGACCGGTCGGGGTGACAGTACGAGAACATCTCGACCTTGTCGAACTGGTGGACGCGGAAGATCCCGCGCGTGTCCTTCCCATGCGCGCCGGCCTCCCGCCGAAAGCAGGTCGAGATCCCGCAGAGCCGAATCGGCAGGTCCGATTCGTCGAGCACCTCGCCCGCCAGCATGGACCCGAGGGCCATCTCGGACGTTCCGGCGAGGGCGCGGTCCTCGCCCGCGATCCGATAGACGATCTGCTCGTCGAGGGCCACGCCGCCCATCATCCCGATGATGTGCTCGCGCCTCACCAGGACCGGCGGGATCACGGGGATGAACCCTTCGGCGACCAGGAAGTCGACCGCGTACCGAATCAGCGCAAGCTGCAGTAGCGCGCCGTCGCGGCGGAGGAAGTACGACCGCGATCCCGAGACCTTGGCCCCCCGTTCGAGGTCGAGCAGATCGAGGGCCGCGCCGAGGTCGACGTGGTCGCGAGGAGGGAAGCCGAGCTGCGGTGGCGCCCCCACGACGCGCAGTGTCACGGCGTCGTCGGCCCCGCCCTCGGGCACCGAGGGGTGGGGCGGGTTGGGGATCTGGCGGAGGAGCGCGTCCAGCGTGGCGTCGGCCTCCTGGAGGGCAGGCTCCTCGGCTTTCGCCTGCGCCGCGATCTGCTTCATCTCCGCGATGCGCGCCTCGCGGTCCGGTCCCGTGAGGCGGGGAATCTCCTGGGACGCCCGATTTTGGGCGGCCCGGAGCGTCTCGACCCGCTGGACAAGCTCCCGCCGCCGCCGATCCGCCTCGAGGACGCGGTCGACCAGGTCGGGGTCGGCGCGCTTCTTGCGCAGCGCGGCCTTGAACGCGTCGGGCTGCTCGCGGATCAGTTTGAGGTCGACCATCGTCGGACGCTCCTAGAGTCGCACTGCCGTGACCCGCGTGATACCGCTCGCCCCCTGCATCTCACGCACGGCGGCCTCGGGGGCCGGTGCATCCAGCGTCAGGACCATGACCGCGGTGCCGCCCGCTTCCCGCCGGCCGACGTGCATGTTGGCGATGTTGACCCCGTGCCGGCCGAGGATCGTGCCCACCGTGCCGATGATCCCCGGCCGATCCTGGTTCCAGACAAACAACATGCGCTCGGCGGGCACGAGATCGAGCCGCCATCGATTGAGGCGGGTGACGCGCGCCTCCCGATGCCCGAAGAGCGTCCCCCCGAGCCGGAGGGTTCCGTGGGAGGTCTGGATCTCGGCGATGATCTGGCTGGAAAAGTCCTCGCAGAGGTCGGTGTGCGCCTCGCTGACCCGGAGCCCTCGCTCCTTGGCGATCACGACGGCATTGACCAAATTCACGGTCTGGTCGGAGATGCGATGGAGAAGCCCGGCGAGGAACGACGCGGTCAACGCCGCCGTATCGACGCGCGCGACTTCGCCTTCGTAGGACATCGCGATCGCGCTCAGCTGGCCTTCCGCGATCTGTCGCGCGAGCGCTCCCAAGCTCCGGGTCAGATGCATGAACGGGTCGAGCCGGCGCCAGGTCTCCTCCCCGAGCGCGGGGGCGTTGACGGCGCCGTGCACCGGTTCCCCACGGAGGGAGGCGAGGACCTGGTCCGCGATGTCGACGGCGATCGAATGCTGGGCCTCCACGGTGGACCCGCCGAGGTGGGGGGTGGCCACGACGCGCGGGTGGGCCAGGAGCGGGTACTGCGGGGGCGGCGGCTCCTGGGCGAAGACGTCGAGCGCCGCGCCGCCAATCCCACCTTCCTCCAGCGCGGCGAGGAGCGCCTCTTCGTCGATCAACCCTCCGCGCGCGCAGTTGACGAGGAGCGCGCCCGGCTTCATGGCCGCCAGTTCGCTCCTCCCGATTAGCGCCCTCGTGTCTGTGGCAAGCGGGACATGCAGGGTCAGGACGTCACACTGTCCTAGGACTTCGTCCCACGTTCCCAGTTCGACGCCCAGCCTGCGCGCGCGCTCCTCCGTCACATAGGGATCGTAGGTGATCACGCGCATGCCGAAGGCGAGCGCCCGGCGCGCTACCTCGCTGCCGATCTTGCCGAGCCCGACAACGCCCAGCGTCTTCCCGGACAGCTCGGTGCCGACGAACAACTCTCGGGTCCATCGTCCCGAAACAAGCGCGCCGTGCGCCTGCGGGATCCGGCGCACGAGCGCGAGGAGCATCGCCATCGTGTGCTCCGCGGCGGCGATCGTGCTGCTCTCCGGGGTGTTGAGCACAAGGATGCCGCGGCGGGTCGCGGCCTCCACGTCGATGTTGTCCACCCCGACCCCCGCGCGGGCGACCACGCGGAGCCGCGCCCCGTGCTGGAGCGCCCCCGACGGGACCTGGGTCGCGCTCCGGACGATCAGCGCATCCACGTCGGGCAGCAGCGCCGCGAGTTCTTCTTCGGTGAGCCCTGAACGGACGTCGACGTCCGCCGCCGCGCGGAGGCGGGTGAGGCCTTCTTCGGCCAGTCCGTCCGCCACCAAGATGCGCACCGCAGTCTCACCGTCCCCCGCGCCGCCGCGTCACGCGGGGAAGATCGTCGACGCGCGGCCCATCCATGGTCGCGCGCGCCGCCGCGAGCCCGTCATCGGTGGGCACGGGGTGGCCGAGATCGTTGAGCGTCCGCCCGAGGACCTCCAACCCCCCGAGCAGCATCCCGGGCTGCGTGTAGCCGAGATGCCCGAACCGAATGATGGTATGCTCCAGCCGCCCGATGCCCCGGCCGAGCAGGACTCCATACTGCTCGCGGGCGTGGCCGGCCACCGGGACGGCGTCGACACCCTCGGGCATCCGAATGGGCGTCACCGTGTCGACGGCATAGGCGTCCTCCGGGAGAGTCTGGAGGCCCATCCCGCGAACGCCCGCCCGCACCATCCGAGCCATGCGGCGGTGGCGCTCGAAGACGCGCTCCAACCCTTCCTCTTGGATCAGGCGGACCGCCTCGTGGACCGCGTACGCGACGGTCATGGCCGTCGTAAACGCGGTACTCGGCAGCGCCCGGTGGACTTCCGTCCGCCCGCGGCGGAGGTCGAGGTAGAACCGCGGGATCGACGCCCGTTCTGCCGCCGCCCAGGCGCGGTCGCTCACGCTGACAAACGCCATCCCCGGAGGGCTCATCAGGGCCTTTTGAGAGCCCGTCACGACGACATCCGTTCCCCACTCATCCGTCGCCAGCGGAATCGCGCCGAGGCTGCTGACCGCGTCCACCATGAGGAGCGCCGGATGGTCGTTGAGGATCGAGCGGATCGCCGCGACGTCGTTGCGCACGCCCGTGCTCGTTTCGCTCTGGGTGACGAGGACCGCTCGATACTCGCGGCCGGCGTCTGCGCGGAGCCGGTCGTCGATCGCGTCGAGCGGGACCGGGCGTCCCCACTCCGCGAGCACGCGGTCCACGCGGATGCCGAATCGCTCGGCGATCTCGGCGAAGCGCTCGCAGAAATGGCCGTTGTTGACCGACAGGATGCGGTCGCCCGGGGAGAGGAAGTTGACGGCCGCCGCTTCGAGGCCGCCCGTGCCGGAGCACACCAGCGGAATGATGTCGTTGCGGGTCTGGAAGATTCCCTTCAACCCGTCGAGCATCTCAGCCATGATGCGGCCGAACGTGGGGCCGCGGTGGTTGGTCATCTGCTGCCCCATCGCCTGGAGCACCCGCGGCGGAAGCGGCGTCGGGCCTGGGATCAGCAGGTTGGTCTCACGCATGGATCGCCTCCCTATCGCGCCTTCAGAGAAACAACAACGCTCCCGCCACAAGGAGGCGAGAGCGCTCGCGGTGCCACTCCTCATCCGCCTGCGGAACCCCGCAGCCGGCACTCAGTTCGCGTTAACGGGCGAACCCGGCAGCCTTGCGGACGTGCGCTCGGGCTGCGGCTCAGAAGCGGATCCGGCCGGGCGCCTCCACCGGGTTCCACCAATCCCGGCTCTCTAGAGAAGCCGCACAGGCCGACGGGCCTCCGTCATCGCCTCAAGAGCGGTGACCTTCGCTGATGATAGCATTGGGCCCCCCGGCCGTCAACGCGGCCGCCGCGGGCCGGATCGTGTCGAGAAAGGCCTGCGCCACCCGGGGGAGCCGGTGGTCTCGGCGCCGCAGGAGCCAGATCGCACGCTCGATGCGCAGCCCGTCGACCGGGACGATGCGGAGCCGGCCGGCGGCCACCTCAAACTCGACGGCGCACCGCGACAGGATCGAGATGCCGAGGTTCGCGGCAACGGCCTGCTTGACCATCTCCGCGCCCTCGAGTTCGAAGACGGGGGTGACAGGGACGCCTGCCCGATGAAGGGCCTCATCGACCGCTTCCCGATTCCCCGACCCCCGCTCGCGCAGGATGAACGGCTGGCCCGCGAGATCGGCGACGCCAACCGACGGGAGCGCGGCGAACGGGTGCGCCGGGGCGACGACCAGCACCAGCTCGTCCGCCAACCACGCGGTGGACTCGAGGTCGGGGAGGATGACCTTGCCGCCGATGACGCCCAGGTGCAGTTCGTGCTGCAGGAGCATCTCTTGGATCCGGCGGGTGTCTCGGACGCGCAGCACAATCTCGATGTGCGGGTACTGTTCCTTGAACCGGCCGAGGAGGGCCGGGAGCAAATACGTGCCCGGCGTGGAGGTGGCTCCCAGCAACAACCGCCCGCGTTGGAGGCCCTTGAGCTCATCCATCGCCACCCGAGCCTCGTCGATGAGCGCGAGGATGCGCGCAGCGTACTCGTCAAGGATCCGGCCGGCCTCGGTCAGGTGCGCGGATTTGCCGACCTGCTCGAAGAGGTCCGCGCCGAGCTGCCGTTCGAGTTCCCCCACCTGGATGCTCACCGAGGGCTGGCTGATCTGCAGCTCGGCGGCCGCCCGCGAATAGCTCTTGGACCGGGCGACGGTGTGAAAGATCTTGAGCTGGTGCAGGTTGATCGCCATCGAGTGTGACACCATCTTACTATACCGGGCCCCTGCGGGACAGCGGGAGGATGCTACAATGATCATGGACGACACGTCACGCACGAGGCGTTCCATGAACGACCGGGACCGGGTCAGGCTGACCTCGATGGTCGCCTGCGCCGGCTGAGCCTCAAAACTAGGTCCGGCGGACCTGGCGCAGGTCCTGCGCCACCTCCCACCCATCACCGACCCTGCCGTCCTCGTGGCCACCAGCACGGCGGACGACGCGGGCGTGTATCGCCTTGCCCCGGACCTGGCGCTGGTCCAGACGGTCGATCTGTTCACGCCGATCGTGGATGACCCGTACTGGTTCGGCGCGATCGCCGCCGCCAACGCCTTGAGCGACATCTACGCCATGGGCGCCACGCCGCGTTTGGCGCTCAACATCGCGGGGTTCCCCCGGGCCAAGCTGTCCCTCGATATCCTCGGCGAGATTCTCAAGGGCGGCGCGGACAAGTGCAGTGAAGCCGGGGTGACGGTGATCGGGGGCCACACGATCGACGATCCCGAGCCGAAGTTCGGACTGGCGGTGACCGGGTTCGTCCACCCCGACCGCGTCGTGACCAACGCGTCCGCCCGCCACGGCGACCGGCTCGTCCTCACGAAGCCCCTCGGCATGGGGGTGATCACGACCGGGATCAAGCAGGAGCGCACCTCACGGGCGACGATCGAGGAGGCGATCGGGCTGATGGCCACGCTCAACCAGGCCGCGGCCCAGGCGATGATCGAGGTCGGCGTCTCCGCGGCCACCGACATCACGGGGTTCGGCCTGCTCGGCCACCTCCATGAGATGACGCGCGCCGCCGGGGTGCACGCCACCATCCGGCTCGGCCAGGTGCCGATCCTGGAAGAAGCGTGGGAGCTCGCGCGCCGAGGGATGGTGCCCGGCGGGACCCAGCGAAACCGCGCGGCTCTTGAAGGGGTGGTGCGTTGGGACGGCATCGATGAAGAGGCTCAGATCCTCCTCTGCGACGCGCAGACGTCGGGCGGGCTGTTGATCGCCGTGCCTGAAGCGCGCCTCGACCGGCTGCTTCGATCGCTCGGGGCCGGTCACGTGCCCGCGGCCGCGGTCATCGGCGTGATCGACGGGGCCGGGCACGGGGAGATCACCGTCACGCCGTAGCAACGGTCGGCGTTCCCTCGACGTTTCAGGGGAACCACGCTTCTTTTATTGAAGTGGGAGACGCGTGAAGAGAGGGTACCCGTCTCTTGGGGCGCTCCCGTACCAGGGTGCGGTATCTTTCCGTCTGTGGGCTCCTGTGGCGCGGCACGTTGACGTCGTGGTGGAGTCTGGAGAGGGCGGTCACCCCATGAGCGCCGCCGGCCAGGGGTTCTTTGAGGCGGTCGTGCCGGGGATCGCGCCCGGGGCCCGCTACCGCTATCGGGTCGACAACGGGCCGTCCTATCCCGACCCGGCGTCGCGGTTTCAGCCCGACGGCGTGCACGGGCCATCGATGGTCATCGACCCGGCACGCTATGTGTGGCATGACGGCGGCTGGCGAGGACGCGCGCAGGAGGACTTGGTGTTCTATGAGCTCCACGTCGGGACATTCACGCCGGAGGGGACATTCGCCGGCGTCCGATCGCGGCTGCCGTACCTCAAGGACCTCGGCGTGACGGCCGTCGAATTGATGCCGGTGGCGGAGTTCCCTGGTCGGTGGAACTGGGGCTATGACGGCGCCGCGCTCTTCGCGCCATCGCGCGCGTACGGGAGCCCGGACGACTTGCGCTCGCTCATCGACGAGGCCCACCGGCTCGAGCTCGCCGTCTTCTTGGACGTGGTCTACAATCACTTCGGTCCCGATGGGGCGTACGCGGTCGCGCTGAGCCCGTATTTCTTCTCGAAGTCGCACACCACGCCGTGGGGGCCGGGCATCAATCTTGACGGGGAGATGGCGGATGCGGTCCGGGGGTTCTTTATCGAGAACGCGCTCTACTGGCTGACGGAGTATCACTTCGATGGGTTGCGCCTGGACGCGATCCACTCCCTTGCCGACGACAGCCCCGTGCACTTTCTTCAAGAGCTCGCCGATGCGGTCCACGCCCTCGACGGACCACCCCGGTACGTCATCGCGGAAGACCACCGCAACCTGAACACGGTGATCCTTCCGCGACAGGACGGGGGGTATGGTCTTGACGCTGCCTGGAACGACGACTATCATCATCAGCTTCGGCGCCTCCTCGCGCACGACACCGATGGGTACTTTCTGGATTTCACCGACTCGACCGCGGACCTCGCGGCGATCGTGCAGCGGGGGTGGCTGTACACCGGACAGCACGCGCGCTACTTTGGCGCACGGCGCGGCACGGATCCGAGCGGCATCCCGCTCATCCGGTTCGTCGACTTCATCCAGAACCACGATCAGGTCGGGAACCGACCTACAGGGGAACGGATCACCGGCACCATCTCCCTCGAGGCGTTCCGGGCGGCGAGCGCGCTCCTGCTGTTCGCTCCGCAGCTGCCGCTGCTCTTCATGGGGCAGGAGTGGGCCGCGGGGACCCCGTTTTGCTTTTTCACGGATCACCACCCCGACCTCGGCCGGCGCGTGTCGGAGGGCCGCAGAAGGGAGTTCCAGCGGTTCGCCGGCTTTCGGGGGGAGGTTCCGGATCCGCAAGACCCGTCCACCTTTTCCCGCAGCCGCCTGGACTGGAGCGAACTCGAGTCCGACCCCCATGCGGGGATCTTCCGGCTCTACCAGGACCTCCTCCGGCAGCGGAGAGAGTGGAAGGGGGCATTGGTCGTGACCCATCCGGCGGAGGGGAGCCTGATTCTCCGCCGGGGACGCCACGCGCTGATCGTCGCGCTGCGAGCGGATCTCACCTTGCCCATGCCGCGGGGGGGCGTTCCGATCTTGCACACTGAGGCCCCGCGCTACGCGTCCGACCCGCACCCCCCGCAGATCCTGGCCGGCACGATATTCATGCGCCGGCCGGCCGCGGTGTTGGTGACGGTCCCCGACGCATGAACGCGACGTATCGGATTCAGCTCCGGCCGGATTTTGGATTCGATGCGCTTCGCAGGCTGCTCCCCTATTTCAAGCGGCTCGGCATCAGCCATCTCTATCTCTCGCCGATCACAGAAGCCCGCGCGGGAAGCGCCCACGGGTACGACGTGACCGATCACAACCAGGTCCGGGCCGAGTTCGGCGGCCGCGAGGCGTTTGACCGGTTGCTCGAGTCGGCCCAGGAGGCGGGCGTCGCATTCATCCTGGACTTCGTGCCCAATCACGAGGGCGTGGGGGCGCAAAACGCGCGCTGGCAAGACGTGCTGATGTTTGGGCCCCATTCCCCGTATGCGCGCTACTTCGACATCGACTGGGACCCGCTCAAGCCGGAACTGCGGCAAAAGATCCTCCTGCCGTTCCTGGGCAGCCCGTACGGGGACGTGTTGGACCGCGGGGAGATCACGCTCGTCTATGAGGCCGGGTACTTCTTTGCCGCGTACCATCACCACCGCTTCCCCCTAGCGCCTCCGACGTACGCGCAGGTCCTGGAACGGTTCCTCGAGTTGGGCGAGAGCACGCCCGACTCCTTGGAGGATCTCAAGGCCATGCGTGACGCGTATCAGACGCTCGCCCCCGGCGACCAGGGAAACGCCGAGGGATTGCGGGGCCGGCTCGCGTCCCTCGCGGGCCGGCTCGGCGTCGGGGCCCTGGTGGCCCGCGTGCGCGGGGAACCGCTCCACGCGATCCTAGACCGGCAGTTCTGGAGGCTCTCGTACTGGAAGACGGCGACGCAGGAGGTCAACTACCGGCGCTTCTTCGACAACAACGATCTGGTCGCGCTGCGGATGGAGGACCCCGAGGTCTTCCGCGACGTCCACCACCTGGTGCGGGAGTACGTGACCAAGAGCGCGGTGGATGGTGTGCGGGTCGACCACATCGATGGCCTCCTCGGCCCTACCATCTACCTCCAACGGCTCAAGGATTTGGGGGCGCGGCACATCTGGGTGGAGAAGGTCCTCGCACGCGGCGAGACGCTTCCCCCGCAGTGGCCCGTTGAGGGCACCACGGGATATGAATTCCTCAACGACGTCCTCGGCGTGCTGCTCTGGCCCGATGGAGAACACCCCATGGACCGGATTTACCGGCGATTTCTGAGAGGGGCCGTGGTCCCCTACTGGGTGGAGATGTACCGCTCCCGGCGATTGGTCATGGAGACGACGCTGGCCGGCGAATTGTTTCGCCTCGCCTACGGCCTGGATCGGATCTCCGAAGCCGACTACCACACCCGCGATTTCACCTTTGAGGCCCTCCGGATCGCGCTGGCGGAGGTGATCTCCATGTTCCCTCGATACCGCACCTATCTCCCCGAGTGCCAGGAGGAGGAGGCCCAACAGGTGGTCCGCGAGGCCGTGCACGAAGCGCGGCGGCGCAACCCCGGCCGGGAGTTGACGGTGTACGCGTTCATTGAACAAGTGCTGATCGGCAACGTGGGCGAACACGTCAACGCCACCGCGGCGCCGTGGGTGGGGCGATTCCAGCAGTATACGGCCCCGGTGACGGCCAAGGGGATCGAGGATACCGCGTTCTACCGGTATTTCCGCCTGGCGGCGCTCAACGAGGTCGGCGGCGGGCCGGACCGATGGGGGACGACCCCTCACGCGTTTCACGCCCGATCGCGGTTTCGCGCCGTACGCTACCCGAAGAGCCTGCTCGCGACCGCCACCCACGATACGAAGCGGGGAGAGGACGCGCGCATGCGCCTCATCGTCCTCGCCGAGGTGCCGGAGGCTTGGAACCGCACGCTGCGATCGCTCACCCGCATAGGCCGCCGCTACCGGAGCGCTGGGGGGCCGTCGCGCGCCGACGAGTACCTCTTCTATCAAATGGTGGTCGCGCTGTGGGACGCCGGCGACCGCGACGCCCTCGCGGAGCGGATGGTCCAGTACATGCGCAAAGCCGCTCGGGAGGCGAAGCTGCGCACCAGCTGGTTGGATCCGGATCCGGAGTACGAAGCGACGCTCGAGCGCTTCGTCCGCGGGGTGTTCGCCGATCCCCGGTTGGTCGCCACCGTCGAGCCGTTCGCGCGAGCGGTGGCTCGCTACGGGTTTGCCAACGGCCTGAGCCAGCTCGTCCTGAAACTGACCTCGCCGGGGATCCCCGATGTCTACCAGGGATGCGAGCTCCTGGACCTCTCGCTCGTCGATCCGGACAACCGCCGGCCCGTCGACTTCACAAAGCGGACGCGCCTGCTGAACGCCATTGAATCCCTCTTGGATCGGCCGGAGCCGGCCGCAATTCGCGAGATGATCGAGGCTGCGGACGAGCGCGCCAAGCTGTTCGTCATGGTGCGCCTCTTGCGCTTTCGGCAGGCCCATCCGGCGCTCTTCTCGGGCGGCTACTGGCCCTTGGAATCCGAAGGTCCGGACGCCGCACATTTCCTCGCCTATGCGCGGGAAGCCGACGGCGAGGCGCTCGTGGTCGTCGTCCCCCGGTTCCCGGCCACACTCGAGCAGCACGAGGGGAGGGAGGCGACGGCCGTCCCGCTCGGCGAGCGTCTGGCCAACCGGCGCTGGACGGATGTGATGACCGGGGAGCGCGTGCAGGCGGGCGACCGCCTCGTGATCGGCGCGCTGCCGCTCCGCTTCGGGGTGCTGGTGAGCTCCCCCAGCCGGTAATGCTGGACTCCGGTGCGTGGGGAGGCAGTCGACTCGTCAGGAGGTGACTCGATGGGACATGGAGGGTGGGGGGCGGATCCGAGGGCCCGGCGGGCGACGCTCGTTGCGGCGGCGGTGCTGGTCGGGGTGGTGGCGATGGGGGCGCTGCCGGCGGGCGCGGCGGGACGCGGAGGCACGACGCTGGCCATCGGCGTGGCGACGCTGTCGCCGCTGGTGGCGTTGATCGCCGGGATCTTAATCTTATTAATGCCCCGCCTGCTCAACTACATCGTCGCGATCTATCTCATCATCGCGGGCCTCCTCGGGCTCGGGATCCTCGGGCGCTGAAAACGCGCGCCCTGCGGGGCGGTTCACCGTTGTGCTATGATCCACAGAGACGAATCGACTCGAGGTGGGAGCGATGACACCCAAGACTGAGCGCGCCGAGGCGACCCGCCAGGGCGAACTGCTCGAGCGGGCCGGACGGTATCTGGCCGGGGGCGGGCTCGGCTTGTTTGTACTGCCGCCCGAGGTGAACCTGGTCATCGCCGAGGGACGCGGGAGTCATGTGACCAACGTCGATGGCGCCGACTTCATCGACTATCACCTGGGATCCGGGCCGGCGCTGCTCGGGCACGCACACCCCGAGGTCGCCGCCGCCGTGCAGCGCCAGGTCGCGAAGGGGTCGACCTACTATTTCCTCAACGAGCCTGTCATCCGGCTGGCGGAGCGCATGGTGGAGGCGATCCCGTGCGCCGATCAGGTGCACTTCACAGGGTCCGGGACCGAGGCGACGTTCTTCGCGATGCGCCTGGCCAGGGGGGCGACGGGCCGGTCCAAGGTGCTGAAGTTCGAGGGCGGCTGGCACGGCATGCACGACTACGCCCTCTGGGGGACGGTCCCGAAGTCTCCGAGCCCCTACCCGAACGCGGAGCCCGACTCCATCGGGATTCCCGAGGTCCTGCGCGGCCAGGTGCTCGTAGCGCCTTTCAACGACGCCCATCGGGCGGTCCAGATCATCGACCAGCACGCGAACGAGCTGGCGGCCGTCATCGTAGAGCCGCTGCAGCGGGTGCTGCTCCCCGTCCCGGGGTTTCTCGAGGCGGTGCGCGACGCGACCGCCCGCCACGGGATCGTGCTGATCTTCGACGAGATCGTGACGGGGTTTCGGATCGCCTGGGGCGGCGCTCAGGAGAAGTACGGCGTGGTCCCCGACCTCGCCACTTACGGCAAGGCGATGTCCGGCGGATTCCCGATGGCCGCAATCGCCGGACGCAGCGATGTCATGAAGTTCCTCGACGCGCGCCGGACCGAGCGCAGGCAGCTCGTATGGGCGAGCGGCACGCTGAACGGGAACCCCGTCAGCGCGACCGCCGGGCTGGCGGCGCTGGACGTGCTCGGCCGGCCGGGATCGTATGAGCATTTCCACAAGATCGGCGGCCGGCTGCGTCGGGAGATCGAGGCGCTCGGTGCGCACCACGGTGTCGCCGTGCAGACGCCGGGGGAGGATGCCGTGTTCGGCGTCCGGTTCACCTCACGGAAGCCGTTGCGCAACTGGGAGGACCTGCTGACCTCGGACACCCAGCTGAATCTGCGATGGTCGATCGAGCTGCTCAAGCGCGGCATCCTTGTGAACCCGAACGAGAAGTTCTATCTCTCGCTGGCACACACGGACGCCGATGTGGATCGTACGCTCGACGCCTGCGACCAGGCGTTTGCGGCGATCAAACCGTAGCAGGAGAGGACGCGCCCACCGGACCATCCACGCGATAGGGTAACGAGGGGCCGGGCCGGATGCGGCGCGGCCCCTGCTGTTTGGGTCTCAGGTGGACGCGCGCGTAGCAGAAGAGATGCTGCTGCGCGTACCCCGCCAGATCCCCGAACCGGGCGCGGGCAAACCCCTGGACCTGCCGCACCGTGCGGGGCCGGCCATGAAAGTAGAGGCGCTCGACCGCCCGCTGGACCCAGACATCTACGGGAAACGCGGTGGTGTGGCGCAGCCCGAACAGCAGAACACAGTCCGCCACTTTCTCGCCCACTCCGGGGATCCCGAGCAGGCAGTCGCGGGCGTGATCCGGCGAGCTCGCGGCGAGCGCGCTGAGATCGATCCGCCTCTCGGCGACGAGGCGGGCGGCGGCGCGCACATAGGGCGCCCGATACCCGAGGAGGCACGCCGCCAGCGTTCGCAAGTGAGCCCGTGCGAGCCGTTCCGGGCTGGGAAAGGCGAACGCGCCGCCGTCGAGCGGCGCCCCAAGGGCCCGTGCCAACCGCTCGATTGATTGTCTGATCTTTGGAATGTTGTTGTTCTGGGAGATGATAAACGAGATCAGTACTTCCCACGGGTCCTGCGCCAGGATGCCGGTCCCCCGAGTGTGCCGGAGCACCCGCGCCAGGACGGCGTCGCTGCTGAGCGCCGCCTCGATGCGGTCCACCGTGCCGGATTCCCCCGCGAGGCCGAGATAGCGACGCAGGTACGCCCGCGCGTCCACCGCCTTGGGGGCGAGCAGCCAGAGCCCGCGATCATCCTGACGGAGACGGAAGACGGTGCGGCCGACGACGCCGGTCGCCAGCGTCGCGCCGCCTTCGGCGGCGTGAGACGTCCACCGGAAAGTCTGTCCGGAATGCAGCGTCCGGGCAAGGTGCAGCGTATCCGCGCCGGCGAGCCGCACCGCCACGTCACACCTGTGGGATAGGGACGATCGCGTCCACGACGAACTGCGACCAGGTTTCGAGCTTCGGATACACCTCGCGGAGCTCCTCCGGCGTCGCGAACGCGCCTTGAAGCTTGGCGGTCTCGCGGATCCGGACGTCGGTCGAGGGAAGGTCTACGACGTAGACGAGGCCGAAGTGGACGCTTCCCACCGCCTCCTCGTCGTCGTTGAGCACGCCCACGGCCTGGGCCTGCCACCCCGGCGGAACCTCAACCTCCTCCGTGAGTTCCCGCCGCATGCCGGCCTCAACCGGATCGATGGCATCCCCGACATCCTCCGGGTTGATGTGGCCGCCGATGCCGATCGAGAATTTCTCCCGCAGGCGCGCCTCCGATCCCGCGCGCGTGCGCCAGACCAGGAAGATGCTCTGCTGATGACGCAGGACAACGTACGGAATGATCTGCTTGAGGCTGGGATCGTGCTCCACCCGATCGCGTGCGGCGAAGACGGCGTGGGCCGCGATCGTCGCGAGATACCGATCGATGCCTTCGCTCGAGAAGCCGTGAAAGGCGCCGGCGGGGAACAGCTGCGCGCGGCGAACCACCAAGACTTCTTCCGGCATCTATCTCCTCGCGGCGCGTGGGTCAGGCGCTCGTCTTGGCGGCCCGCTCCGCCCCCTCACCAAACACCAGGCCG
>DASSXJ010000206.1 GCA_035703895.1 bacterium
TTCTCGCTAGAGGGCGTGCTGGTGCCGGTCACCGCAAAGTGGAACGAGGATCTCCTGCGCGAAGCCGGGTTCACGAGGGTGGAGAATTTCTGGCGGTGGATGAACTTCGGCGCATGGTTGGGGGTCAAGCCGTCGTGAACGCTCAGAGGAGATTTCATCGGAAGCGATATGCGTTGAAAGGCGTGCCGGCGCCCAAGGCAATCCGGTAGAGCGAGGAACCACTAACGTAAGCCGGGGTTCGCACGGATCGACGGCTTCCGGCGATAGGTGAACTTGGCGGCACACCCTTCCCGTCCGACGAGCACGCTGGTACGGTCAGCTCGAGGCAAGGTTGCTTCCCCTCCCCTTGGCAGGCTCGGGTGGGGTACCTTGCCTTCAAACTTATCCGTCTTGCCCCAATTCCCCAGGTAAGCGGGGTACGGCCGCCCTGCGACCGCCAGGGCTGCTCGGCTTTTCCCACCGGGTCTGGGATGCGTTCGGCTAGGGCGGGGGACCGGAGGAGATGATGCTTTGACAGACGTTCGAACGGTGTTGAGCAGACGAACGTACGCCGGCGTATTCATGGTCACGCTCGCCACGTTGATGCACGAGATCTTACTGACGCGCATCTTCAGCGTGACCATGTGGTACCATTACGCATTCATGGCGATCTCGGTGGCGTTGTTTGGGATGACCGTCGGAGCGATCCTGGTGTATTTGTTCCCCCGCTACTTCGCCCCGGAGCGCACGCACTATCATCTGGCGCTCAGCGCGTGGCTCTTCAGCCTGTCCATCGTCGTCAGCTTCTTGACGTTTGCCAGCATTCCGTTCGTCGTTGCCAGATCGCTCGTGATCGTCTATTCCATTATGTTGACCTATGCGGCGATATCGGTCCCGTTTGTGTTCAGCGGGATCTGTGTCTGTTTGGCGCTGACGCGATTTCCCCGGCATGTGGGCAGGCTCTACGCCACGGACCTCGCCGGAGCCGCATGCGGCTGTCTGGCCGTGATTTTCACCCTGTGGTTTACCGATGGGCCGGGTGCGGTGCTCGTCGCCGCGCTCTTGGCTGCGGCTGGCGCGGCCCTGTTCAGCGCCGGCGCGTTGAAGCGGGCGGCGCTGATCTCGAGCGTGGTGCTCGCGCTTGCCGTAGCCGGCCAGGCGGTTTCCGCCGCGCACCAGGCTCCCTGGCTGAGGGTGGTCTGGGTAAAGGGCGCGTTCGAGCCGCTGCCGCTCTATCAGAAATGGAATTCCTTTTCGCGCATCGCGATCAGCGGAGAGCCCACGACGCCCGTCAAGCCCTCGGCGGCGGGACTCAGCAGGACCATTCCCGCGCAGACGACGACCCGAGAACTCTCGCTCAACATCGACTCCAGCACCGGGACGCTCATGACCGCGCTCGACGGCGGGCTGCGGACCGTCGCGTACCTTAAAGACGACGTGATCAACCTGCCCCACTACATTCGTCACAATGCTCGAGTGCTGGTCATCGGCTCCGGGGGAGGAAGGGATATCCTCTCCGCGTTGGTCTTCGGACAACGATCGGTCGTGGGGGTCGAGATCAATCAGGATACTATTGATGCCGTCAACCGGCGGTTCGGCGACTTCACGGGTCACCTCGACCGGGATCCTCGGGTCACGTTTGTCGCCGACGAGGCACGCAGTTACATCGCCCGCCAGCGGACTCAATTCGATATCATCCAGGCGTCCTTCGCCAGCACATGGGCGGCCACCGCCGCCGGGGCGTACGTGCTCACGGAGAACTCCCTGTACACCGTGGAGGCATGGAAGCTCTTTCTCGATCGGCTGAGCGACCATGGGATCTTGACGTTTACCCGCTGGTATTTTCGGAGTAGCCCGACCGAAATCTACAGGATGACATCCCTCGCCACCGCTTCCCTGGAACGGGAGGGCGTGAAGGATCCGCGGGGCCACATCATCATCGTCAGGAACATCCCGACCGGCGAGGACGCCGACACGCCCGACGGCGTTGGCACGATCCTTGTCAGCAAGCAGCCGTTTTCCGACCAGGACATCGACACGATCGAGCAGGTTGCGCGCGCGCAGAAATTTGACCTTGTCTTGACGCAGCGGTACGCGCTCGATGCGACGTTCGCGGCCCTCGCCTCGGGCAAAGACGTGGGAACGGTGGCGGCAAACTTCCCGTTTAACATCACCGCGCCGACCGACGATAGCCCCTTTTTCTTCAACACGATCCGGCTCCGGGATGTTTTCAAAATCACGCCGGGACGTCACCACGATGCCACGAATGAGAAAGCCGTCCTCACCTTGGCCATTCTGCTGATCGTGGTGATCGCGCTGACGGTGACGTGCATCATCGTGCCACTCATCCTGACGACCAAAAAGGCGGCGCTCAAGGGAGCCGGCCCGCTGTTTGTGTTCTTTGCCAGCATCGGCCTCGGGTTCATGTTCGTGGAGATATCGCAGATGCAGCGGCTGATCATCTTCCTGGGGAATCCGACGTACGGCCTATCGGTCGTGCTGTTCGCGCTCCTCTTGTCCAGCGGTCTCGGTAGCCAGTTGACCCAGAACATCGGCTCCCGGGGTCTTGTTCCCGCGGCGGGGTTGCGCCTTGTGCTGCTGCTCTGCGCGCTCGCGCTCTTCGGGAAGCTCACGCCCTATATCATCAGCGAGTTTCAGTCGGCAACGACGATGCTGCGCATCCTGCTGGCAACATCAATCCTGTTCCCCCTCGGGGTGTTCATGGGAATGGCGTTCCCGTTGGGGATGTGCGCGGCCTCAACCCGGCATGCTCCATTGACCCCATGGCTGTGGGGCATCAACGGGGCCACCTCCGTGTGCGCCTCAGTGCTTGCGACCGCGGTCTCGCTGAATACAAGCATCTCCGCGTCTTTCTGGACTGGATTCGCGTCCTATGCCGTCGCGGGTGCCGCGTTTGTGCTGGCCGCCCGGGCGCCGAGCGCGCCTGCGACTCTGCCGGAGGTAGGTCCGATCGCAACGGGGGAGATCACGGGGGCGCATACGGCACACTGATCGGCCGGAGCCTCTAAAGCGCAATCCCAGGATCCCTTTAGACGCGGAGGGTGTTGCGGGACCGGCCCTCTACGCGTGCGGCCGGTTCGAACGCCTCCCAGGCCTTGGAGAAAGAGAGGGTCTGTGGTACAGTCTCCATCGGACCCCCCAAAGGGTGTACCGGCTGCCTTCATCCTCTGGGAGCCTAATATATAAGGATTTTGCGCGCCCGTAGCTCAGCGGACAGAGCAGCTGCCTTCTAAGCAGCGGGTCGCAGGTTCGAGTCCTGCCGGGCGCGCCAGGATCTTCTGCCAGAATCGCATTGGTACCGTCCGCCATCCACGGTGCAGATGATCTTGTTCCTTCATCCGACGACTTCGTTCGGATGGGGGGGCAATTTTCCTCACTCAACGGGTAGTCGTCCGTGTGTTCAAGGGGTAGGGTAGGGTCATGTCGCAGCATACCTCCCAAAGACGAGGCCAACCATGCGTGCGTTGATCACCGGTGGAGCCGGTTTTGTCGGATCGCATCTCGCAGCTGCCCTCCTCGAGCGCGGCGATGAGGTCTGGGTCTTGGACAATCTGGCCACGGGGTCTGTCGGTAACGTCTCCGACCACATGCTGAACCCGCGTCTTGAGTTCATCAAGGACTCGATTTTGAACAAGCAACTGGCAAGGGTCCTCGTGGCCTCGTGCGACGTCGTGTATCATCTGGCCGCGGTGCTGGATTCCGAGACCCTCGTCAAGGATCCACTCCACGCGGCTTTCGTGAACATTCAAGGCACCGAGAACATCCTCGCCGCAGCCGCGGAGCACGGACGCAAGGTGGTGCTCGCGTCCTCGTGCGCGGTCTATGGGAAGAGCACGAAGACCCCGTTGCGCGAGCATCACGACCGGGTACTGGGTCCGACGAACACGCCGCGCTGGGCGTATGCTTCGGCGAAAGCCATGAACGAGCATTTCGCAGTCGCTTACGGCACCACGGGGTTGCCGGTTGCCGTCATCCGCCTGTTCAATTGTTACGGGCCACGGCTTCATTGCCACGGATATGGTACGGTCGTTGCCCGATTCATCCAGCAGGCCCTCGACGGCGAACCGTTGACCGTGCACGGCGACGGCCGGCAGGCGCGGTGTTTCACGTACGTGGAGGATGCGGTTGCGGGGCTCCTCCTCGCCGGGCACAGTGTGGAAGCCAATGGCAGGATCCTCAACATTGGGGATACCACCGAGATCAGCATCCTCAACCTGGCGAGGCTGATTCGGTCCTTGAGCCGGTCTACGTCCGAGATCAAGCTCTTGCCGTACCAGGATTCCTATGGGCAGAGTTATGAAGACATCTGGCGCCGCGTTCCTGACATCTCACGGGCGCGGCTCGTGCTCGGCTTTCAGCCCCGCATGTCGTTGGAAGGGGGGCTTCTGCGGACGATCGACTGGTTCCGGGGGCGACGCGCCACCAGCGGCGCCACGTCCGCCGGTCGAGGATCCGGATCGGCGCTCGTGTAGGAACGCCGAGGTCTCGAAGGACGCTCATTCGGGCATACACCTTCGGCGGCTACCGCCGTGGAGGAGTGTGGATGAGCGACGCGGTCATCGAGCGCAACGGGTGCCGGATCGAACCACAGTCGCAGTGGGTCCCATCGGGGCGCGGGTTGCGGAAGGGGTGGAGGCCGAAGGCGACGGTGTCCGAGGCCGGCAACCCAGGGCTCGAGTATGTGATCGCGCCCCGGGACGTTGAGACGTTTCCCACGAAGGAGGAAGCGGACGCCTTCATGCTGCATTGGGCCCACCGGTGGCTTGAGCACCGGCAGCCGACCGGGGTGACGCGGTAGAGTGTGCGAAAGGCACGTGGGTGGCAGCGGCGTACGCGGCCAGCCTCATCGAAATGAGGCCGGCCGCACGACTTAACGGTCGGCTTGTTGTGCCTTACCCGTCGCCGTCGACTGCGCCCTGCCCGACAAGAATGCGCTCCCGAGGCAGCGACTCGGACGGCAACCCCACGTGGAACGTCTTATCCCACACGGGCGTTCGTACCACGAGGGTCTGCCACAAGGCTGCGAGACCGATCGGGATCCAAAGGAAACTGTAGCCCCACAGCCGGGCGACCCGCCACACCAGGTCGAGTGGGGACCGAGTAACCTCCCCCCATAACCCAAGCACGAGCATCGGAAAGTAGGCGACGGCGCTGGTCGCGATGTAAATGGGCGCGAGCGCGAGGGGTCGCTCGGGGTTGACAACGTGACGGAGATTCACGACCAGGTACGACACCAGAATCCAGAACGGGGTGAGGAGGCTGACGAGGTACATCGCGTAGTCCAGCCTCCGGCGAAGCGCCACGCGGGCCCGGAGCAGGGGCCACAGGTACGCAAAGCACACCCGAAGGTTCCCGGCCGCCCAGCGCCGGCGCTGGCGGAGGAACGCGGTGAAGTTCGTCACCCCCTCCTGCCAGACAACAGCCTCCGGACAGAACGTGACACGAAACCCCCCCAGGACGAGCCGGACCGTGAGATCGAGGTCTTCGGTGGACGCCCCGATGTGCCATCCCCCCACTTGACGGAGCGCCGAGGCCCACACCGCCTGACCCTGCCCCCCCAGGCCCACGGCGCCATCGAGGGCATCGCGGCCGAGTTGCATGACCTTGTGGAACGCCGCAAACTCATCATCCTGGCATGCGGCGAGCTGATGGGCATTCCGGTTGTAGATACGGACGCGCGCCTGCACCCCGGCGACCGAGGGGTCTAACGCCGCGACCAATGTCTTCAGAAAATCGGGTGCGATCAGGATGTCGGCGTCGAAGACGACGATGACGTCGCCCCGACAGTGGGGCAACGCGGCATTCAACGCCGCCGCCTTGCCGCCTCCCTCGATCGGGGAGCGGGTCAACACACGTAAGTGGTCGTGGCGGGTAGCGAGAGAGGCCAAGATGGCGCCCGTTTCATCGGCGGACGCATCGTCGATCGCGAGGATCTCGAATCGAGGGTGGCCGTCGGGTCCCCGGTAATCTTGCGCGGCGACCTCGGCGACCGTGGTCGCGATCACACGTTCCTCATTCCTGGCTGGGATGAGCACGGAGACAAACGGGAGCGGACCGAGCGCCGCGGGCCGGCGGCGGCGGATCCGGGTCGACCACATCGCCGCAGCCGTCACCTTCAGAATGTATAGGCCGAGAAGGAACAATCCGGCCTGGAGCGGACGGAGGTCTCCCGCCAGCAGTGGCCCGATGAGAACGGCGGTGATCACGACGATCAGGAACCCGGCGAGCCAGCCGTTGAGCGCGGTCTGACTCGCGGTCGCCTCCCCAGGCAGTGACGAAGCGCGCGTGTTCAGCCGGCCAGAACCGAGCGGTTCCGGACGGCTGGAGAATGAGGCGCTCATCTGCTGGGGAGATCCCTGGGTCGTATCGCGTTCGGCAAGGTCGAGTAGGCGAAGAGAGGATGCATGCCTGCACTCTTCGAGATGGTCTCACTGCAGTCCTCGTAGGGCGGATGAGTGGGCCGGGTGCGTCGTAGAGGTTCAATCCCGGTGCGGGGAGAACCATCGGGACGACCGGGCGCGATGCGCACAGGGCGACCCCGGTCCTCTGTCGACAGCGTGCGTCGCCCTGCCGTTGCTGATACCAGTAGGCCGGGAGGTCAGATGCATGCTGGTGCATCCATTGGTCGTCCATTTCCCTATCGCTTTCTGGCTGGCCAGCACGCTATTTGATGTCCTGGGGTGGCGGCGTCGCGAGGCAACGCTGTTCCGCGACATGGCGTTTTGGATGGTCGGACTCGGGCTCCTCGGCGCGGCGGCGAGCATTCTGTTCGGATGGACGGACCTCCTCGACCAGATGCGGCAGGGCGTCGGCACGGGGTTGCTGCTTCGCCACCGTGTGCACAGCTGGCTAGCATACATCTCGACCGCCATCTTCCTTGGGATCTTTATTTGGCGATGGCGGACGTCGAACCGGCTGAACCCGGGGCTTGTGCTCCTCTCGCTCCTCGGCGCCGGCCTGATCATGATCACCGGGTACCTCGGCGGGGACATGCGGTCCGTGATGTGAGCATGGATCTTGCCCACGAACTTCGGCGCGTTGTGCGCGGAGAGGTCCGCTTCGACCCGGTGTCGCGGGCCCTGTACAGCACCGACGCCAGCATCTACGAGATCGAGCCGATCGGCGTTGTTATCCCTCGTGACGCCGACGACGTTCAGGCGACGCTCGATGTCACCCGGCGCGCCCAGGTGCCCGTGCTCCCACGAGGGGGCGGAACGAGCCTGGCGGGGCAGACGGTCGGGCACGCCGTCGTGCTCGATTTCTCGAAGTACATGAACCGGGTGCTGGAGATCAACGCCGACGCCGGCTGGGCCCGGGTCCAGCCCGGCGTCGTGCGCAGCGAACTCACGGCGGCGCTCGCCTCGAGCAAGTTGATCTTTGGGCCGGAGACCTCTACGGCAAACCGCGCGACGATCGGGGGGATGATCGGCAATAACTCGTCCGGGTCGCGTTCGATCGTGTACGGGAAGACCGTGGACAGCGTCGTTTCCATCCAGGCCCTGCTCGCCGGAGGGGAACCGGTCACGTTCGGCCCGCTCCTCCCTGACGAAGTGGCCGCGCGGGCGCGTCTCGAGGGCCCCGAGGGCGTGCTCTATCGCCGAATCCCCGAGATTATCGAGCGGAACCGCGATGAGGTGGCGCGCCGCTTCCCCAAGGTTCAACGGCGCGTCGGCGGTTACAACCTCGACGAGTTTCCGCCGGGCGGCTCCATGAATCTCGCGAAGGTGATCGTCGGGTCGGAGGGGACGCTCGCCACAGTCACCGAGACCACCGTGCGCATCGTGCCCGGGCATCCGGCCTCCGTCGTGGCGGTGCTGCACTTCGACGACCTCATCCAGGCGCTGGAGATCACCCCCGAGGTCCTCGAGACCCAGCCGACCGCGGTCGAGGTGATCGACAAGATCGTCTTGGACATGGCCCGCGAGATGCGGGGCTATGCGCAGAAGATGACGTTCATCGAGGGCGATCCTGAGGTGCTGATCGCCGTCGAGTACGGCGGGGAGAGTCAGAAGGCGCTCATCCCACGCCTCGACGCGCTCGAAGCGCGGATGCGGCGGCGCGGGTTCCGGGGTGCCTTCGTGCGGGCGATCGACCCTGCCGCGCAAGCGAACCTCTGGCAGATCCGTGAGGCGGGGGTCGGCCTGCTGCTGGGGATGAAGACCGCCCGCAAGCCCGTCGCCTTCGTTGAGGACACGGCGGTCGCGCCCGAGCACGTCGCCGAATACGTCCGCCGGTTTCGCGAGATCGTCGAGCGGCACGGGACCCGGGCCTCGTTCTACGGGCACGCAAGCGTCGGCCTGCTCCATGCCCGGCCGATCCTGAATCTGAAGGATGCGCGCGACCTCGACACGATGCGCCAGATGGCCGACGAGATCAGCGATCTGGTTCAGGAGTTCGGCGGAGCGATGAGCGGGGAGCACGGAGACGGACTATCACGCAGCCACTTCAACGAAAAGCTCTTTGGTCCGCAACTGTACCAGGCGTTCCGGGAGGTAAAGGCCGCATTCGATCCGGAGTGGCGGATGAACCCCGGCAAGATCGTAGATGCGTCCCCCATGGTGGAGTCCCTCCGATTCAGTCCGGCGTACCATGCGGCGTCGATTCCCACGGTGCAGGACTTTGCAAGGGACGGTGGGTTCACCAACGCGGTGGAGTTGTGCAGCGGGGTGGGGGCCTGCCGGAAGGTTCGGATTGGGACCATGTGCCCGTCCTATATGGTCACGATGGAAGAAGAGCACAGCACCCGGGGGCGCGCAAACGCGCTGCGGGCGGCGCTCTCCGGTCAACTGCCCTTGGAGGCGTTGACCGGTCGCGAGTTGTACGAGGTGATGGACCTCTGCATCGGGTGCAAAGCGTGCAAAGCGGAGTGTCCCAGCAACGTGGACATGGCCAAGCTCAAACACGAGTTTCTGACCCATTACTACGGGGCTCACGGGGTACCCCTCCGAGCCCGGATGTTCGGCCAGGCCGCGATGTTAGGGAGGCTCGGGTCCGCGACCGCGCCCGTGTCGAACTGGATGCTCGGGAGCGCGCCCGTCCGGTGGGCGCTTCACCGGCTGGCCGGCATCGACTCCCGGCGGCGGCTTCCCGCTTTCACGCGTCAGCGGTTCTCCCGGTGGTTCAACTCCCGCTCTCGCCGCGGAGGCGCCCCGCGTGGTGCCGCGAGGTCCCTGCCGGGGGGCGGCCGCGTGGCGCTCCTCGTCGACACGTTCACCGAATTCTACTACCCGTCCATCGGGCAGGCGGCCGTGCGGCTGCTGGAAGCGGCAGGATGCCGCGTCGAGTTGGCGTCCTCGGAGTGCTGCGGGCGGCCGATGATCAGCAACGGGCTGCTGCGGGAGGCTCAAGCGTTGGCCCAACGGAACACCCGCCGCTTTGAACCGGTGGCGGATGCGGGCGTCCCCATCGTCGGCCTCGAACCATCGTGCACCGTGACGCTCAAGGACGAATATCCCGACCTCGTCCCGGGCCGCGCGGCGGAGACCGTGGCCCGCGCAACGTGGATGATTGAGGAATTTCTCGTCCACCTCTCCGCGCATGGCATCCGGCTGCCGTTCGCCCGCCGGGATCGCACGGTGCTCTTGCACGGACACTGCCATCAAAAGGCGATGGTTGGCACGCAGCCCTCGCTGTCCGCGCTCGGGTGGCTGCCGGGCGCAACCGTGCGGGAGGTAGATTCCGGGTGCTGCGGGATGGCGGGCTCTTTTGGCTATGAGGCGGAACACTACGAGGTTTCGCTGGCGATGGGCGAGCGAGCGTTGTTCAAAGCCGTCCGCGACCTGCCGCCGGACGCCCTCGTGATAGCCGCCGGGGCGTCATGCCGGCAGCAGATCCAACACGGCACGGGGCGCCGCGCGCTGCACCTAGTCGAGGCGCTCGCCGATGCCCTGGACGCTCCGTTGGGCTGATGCTACAATGCTGACGTTCGCGGTGGCCGTAGCTCAAGGGCAGAGCACCAGACTGTGGCTCTGGCTGTCAACTGATCTTCCTTCTCCTTCTCACCTCCTCTGCAACGCTTGATTGGCTTGGCCTGGCGAATGCCTGTGGATCGCCTCCACAGGTGAGCATCAAACTAACACCTCGCCTTCGTCGATAGCCCAGAGACCCCGTTCCCCTCGCGGCGGGGCTCTGCCGGTCTGGTCCGAGGCAGCCGGAGCATTGTAGCGGACCGGGGGCGCATCCCCCTCCGGGCCGGCGAGCCGCATGGGGCCCCTCCGCACTCTGAATGCGCGTAACCTTTCGCATAGAGGTCTTCGTCCTCAGGTCACGCCGCGTCCGCTCGCTTCGGTGGTCTCCCTCGCTGGGCTCTGATGGCTTACGTCCGGTCCCGCGGGTCTGTCTACATGAAGCGGAATCTGGAGATGCTCGAACGCAGTGGGGAGATCCGCAAGGTTCAGGTCACGCGAGGCCGGGGCATTCGGTACTTCCCGGGCCACTGGACTGATGAGCAGATTCGGGAGTGCGGGGACAGGTGGTTGACTCCCTCACTGGATTATCCGATCCGCCCGCTTAAGCATCTCGGGGGGGATCGTGACACCGATCTCCCGAGCCGTCTTGAGATTGATGACCAGCTCATAGCGCGTAACCACATCCACGGGCAGGTCGCCTGGCTTGGCCCCCTTGAGGATCTTGTCCATGTACGCTGGTATGCCCCCCACCGCGTCGACGACGCTCGTTCCATAGGCGATCAGACCCCCTGTGTGCACCCAGTCCCTCGGGAAAATCGTGGGTAGCCGGTTCTTGGCCGCCAGTTCGGCGATTCGTTTCTGATGGATCCCGGTTATAGGTACCTCCAGTACCATTAGAGCGTCTGCGCGCTCCCTCCTGAACGCCTCGAAGGCTCCGTCGAGATCCGGAGCGGGCCCTTCCAACCGAAGCCACTGAGGTTGCAGATCGAGCACTCTTGCCGCCACCTCGTATCCCCTCTCGAAGATTTGAGGAACACCTTGATCCCCAAGAATTGCCACACGCGCGAGCCCCGGGATCACCTGCGTTAGGAGTTCGAGCTGCTTCCTGGATTGTTGTGGGTCAAAGCTGGTGATTCCCGTGATGTTTCCGCCGGGTCGCGCTGTGTTTGAGACCATACCAGCTGCAACTGGATCGGCCACGATCCCAAAGACGATGGGGATGCTCGTGATAACCTTCTGAAGGGCCAGGACAGTGACCGCGCCCTGCACACAGATGACATCCGTCTCGAGACCGACCAGTTCAGCGGCAAAGGCGGGGAATCTATCGTATTGTCCTTCGGCAAATCGGGGCTCGATAATGATGTTCTGGCCCTCAACATACCCAAGGTCGCCGAGCCCCCGTCGAAATGCCTGGAAACTGGAACCAGGCTCGGGAGAAGCGCCTGGCGTCGGGGCAGAGACGGGCGACAGAAACCCAACCCGCGGGATCTTGGCAGGCTGCTGCGCCTGGGTGAGCGTCTCGAGATCCATAGAACCCCTCCACATTTTCGGCGTGAGGAAAGTCAACGGCGAAGGTACCAACTGAGCGTATCTCTCTTTTTGGGGGCATCTGTTCAAATTCTATTCTACTCATACGCGGCCTTCCCGGGGCACTGGAGGTCAAGGAGGTCAACATAGTTCAGTGGAGCCACGTAGCCGATCGCTGAGTGCCTCCGGTCGCGGTTGTAATAGTCGATCCTTCGCGCAATCATGCCTGTGAGTTCATCGAGCGTCTGGCAATCCAGCGTCAACGATCGGTTCTCCGTTTTGAACCGGCTGAAGAAGGCTTCCATCTCGGGGTTCCCCCTGGCGCCTCGAAGCGAGTAGGAAACTCGCACTCCATCCCTGAGGAGTCTGGACGTCCACTGGTACCCTATAAACACCGGATCCTGATCGTGATGCACGATCAGCCCCTGCCAACTCGCCGCGCACGTGGCCAGCGTTTGTTTCGCCCGCTCCCAGGCCTGCAAGGCCACCTCCGTGGTCTTTCGATTGCCGACCGCCCAGCCGACGACGACCTTGGTCACGTGGTCGACCAAGATGATCATGTAGCCTTTCTGCTGGCCGCCGGCGTAACTCAGCTCGGTAAAGTCCGCATAACTCACGGCAAATGGCTCGATGTCCGCCTTGTCGCTGATCAGATTCGCATGCCGCCCCGCGCTCGCGATGGCCTGCTGGATCCCGCTCGGCCGAGGATGCCGGGTTCTGCGTAGTAGTGGCAAGCCCCACAAGCGCTGCAGCCGCTGGACCACCTTGTGGTTGATGTCGCGTCCCCAGGTCGCCCGAAGCTCGACGGTCACGCGGCGATAGCCGTACTCGGGATGGATTCTAGCGATGGCCTCCAGGGGGCAGCGCAGATGCCGGTACTTCTCCGCATAGGTCCGCCGCCGGCGTTGGTAATAATACCAGGTCGCTCGGGGCAACCCCACAGCCTCCAAGATCGGACGCAGCCCGTACGCCGGTACCGCCGTCCGGGCCAGCGTGACCTTCTGCGTGATACTCATGGTGTGCGGCGCAAGAAGTTTTTTAAAAGGGCGATCTCCACTTCTTTCTTGCCGAGCAGCTGCTCCAGCTCGGCAATCCGGCGCTCATAGTCCTCCTTGGCACGGTCTCCAGCAAAGATCTCCGCGCCCCGCTCCAGGAAGGTCTTCTTCCACAACCCCACGGAAATGGGGTGAACGCCATACGCTTTCGCGATCTGGCCGAGCGTTTTATCTTCGGCGAGGGCTTCCAGTACGACTTGAAACTTTACCTGGGGTGAGACCTGGCGCTTGGCTTTCCCCACGGTAGCGGCCTCCTTCTGTCAGGAGCCCTACCATGACCGTACCACACTCCTCAGCTACGAAGTTGATCCTCTATTCGTGTCCAACTTTTTGGGGTCATAGCCGAAACAAAGTTGGTAGAATTAGAGGCCAGTATGAACCTCTTTATTGACACGAACATCCTGTTAT
>DASSXJ010000207.1 GCA_035703895.1 bacterium
TGCGCCTCCGTTTTTCTCACCCGTCCCGGTGACCGATCGGTCTCCGGCTCCGGCTATCGCGACTGCGCGGGTCACCCGTCTTGGGATCGCGTTTCGCCCGCGGGCGAAATTCCCCCTGCATTTCGAGCGGGTGGCGAGCCGGCGCAGTTCATGGTCATTGCGTTGCTACGGAGAACCGCGCCAGCTCCCAGGGATCGCGGGTGTCGGGACCGAACCGACCACGATGGACATGGGTCACGGACCACGCGCAGGACACCCTTTGATCACGCGCCGAACCTGCATGCGTCTGTCCCTCGGCGCGCTGATCGGCCACGGCCTGCGGCCGGGGCCGGTGCTCGCGCAGACGCGGCCGCTGCTTCACATCCGCGTCGTCCACACTCCCGTCCTGATCTTCGCACCGCTGTATGTCGCGATCGAACGCGGCTACTTTGCGCAGCAGGGGCTCGAGACGGAACTGATCGGCACCCCGGGCGGCGCGTCGGCCTTCGCGGTGCTCGCCAGCGGACGGGCCGAAGCGGCGGTCGGCGGCTTGGGCGCCGCCCTGTTCAACGCCGCGGCCCGGGGCCTCGACTTCCGGGTCGTCGGCCCGGCGCATCTGGAACGACCTCCCGTCAGCACGCCGCTTGTGGTCAGCCGCACGTCGTTCGAGAGCGGTGCCATCCGCCGGACGCAAGATCTGCGCGGCAAGAGGGTCTCGGTCAACGTCATCGGGTCGGCGACGGAGTTTTGGCTGAACGCGGCGCTCCTCAAGGCCGGCCTCAGCATCACCGATGTGCAGATGATCGAGGTCAACTTCCCTGAGGTCCCCGCCGCGCTGGCGAACGGGGCCATCGCAGCCGGCATGCTGGGCGAACCGCTGGCGACGCTGGCCGAGGACCGCGGCCAGATCGTCCGCCTCAGCGACGATTTCATCAACGGCGTGCAGGTCACCGCGGTGTACTTCAGCGGGGACTTCATGCGACGGCACACGCGGGAAGCGGTAGGCTTCATGGCGGCCTGGCTTCGCGCCTGCCGGGATCTGAGCGGCGACGGGTATCGCCGCCCAGACGTCGCGAAGATCGTCGAGAAGTATACCGGCGTTCCAGCGGATGTCGTCACGAGAGCCCGCCCGCCGTTCCACGAGCCAAACGGCAAGATGAACCTCAATGATTTCGCTCGCCTGCAGGACTATTTCAAGCGCCGCGGCCTCCTCACGTACGATCATCCGCTGCTGCCCTCGGCGTACATCGACACGTCGTTCGTCCAACGCGCGCTCGAGATTGTGGGGCCCTTCGCCCCTCAATGAATCGCGTTGCGCCGCCCGAGGCCGGCACGCACATCGCGGTGGCCGGTCTGACCCACGTCTATCCCGGTCCCCCGGCCCCCGTGACTGCGCTTCGCGACGTCTCGTTCACGGTGTCGCGGGGGGAGTTCTGCGTCCTCATCGGTCCGTCGGGCTGCGGCAAGACGACGCTCCTGCACGTGCTCGCCGGCCTCATCAACCCGACGTCGGGGACGGTGACGGTCCCGCGGACGGCGCCGGGGCACGTGGCCACGGCCGTCGCGTTCCAGGGCGTCAGCACATTCCCGTGGATGACGGTGACGCAGAACGTCGCCTACGGCCTCCGCATGATGGGGGTGCCGCCCGCCGAGCGCTTGCGGCGGGCTGGGGTCCGCGTCCAGCAGGTCGGCCTTTCGGGGTTTGGGGACGCCTATCCCTACCAGCTCTCGGAAGGGATGCGCCAGCGGGTGAACATCGCGCGCGCCTTTGCGACCGATCCGGACGTGCTGCTTTTGGACGAACCCTTTGCCGCGCTCGACGAGCAGACCCGCCTGCGCCTGCAGGATGAACTGCTCCGCCTCTGGGAAACCAGCGGGAAGACGATCTTCTTCATCACCCACAGCCTCGACGAAGCGTGCCGCCTGGCGGACCGGGTGCTGGTGATGAGCCCGCGGCCGGGGGGCATCAAGGCGGAAGTGGCTGTGCGCCTGCCGCGGCCACGCGAGTATCGAGCGATCCGGCGGGACCCGGCCTACGGCGCGCTGACCGCGCGGCTGTGGGACGAACTCGCGCCCGACGGGGACACCGCGCAAACGTGACCGAACGGGCCTTCGACCGCGTGCTCGCAGTGCTGTCCCCGATCGGCTTCCTGGCGGTCTGGGAGGGACTGAGTCGCCTCGCCGTGCTGGATCCCCGCTTCATCCCCTCTCCCACCACCATTTTGCATACGATCGCGGCAATGACCCGGACGGGTGAGCTGCCCTACCATGTCCTCGTCAGTGTCCGGCGTATCGTCGCCGGGTTTCTGCTGGGTGCGGTCCCGGCGGTGGCGGTGGGGCTGATGATGGGGCTCAGCCGGCCTGTGCGGGCGGTGTTGATGCCGTTCGTCTCCGCGATCTACCCGATCCCCAAGATCGCCGTGTATCCGCTGCTGATCTTCTACTTAGGATTGGGAGAGGCGTCCAAGATCAGCATCGTCGCGCTGAGCATCGGTTTCCTGGTCCTCCTCAACACCATGGCCGGCGTCCTGGCGGTGGATCCCGCCTACTTCAAGATCGCCAGGGCCTACGGCGCGAATAGTCGCGCCCTCTTCGCTACGGTCGCGTTCCCCGGCGCGATGCCGCAGATCTTTACCGGCCTCAAGTTGGGCATGGGGTTCGCGCTCATCGTGATCGTGGGCGCGGAGCTCCTCGGATCGGACAGGGGGATCGGTTTTCTGATCTGGCGATCCTACCAGATCTTTGCGATCGACGTGATGTTCGCGGGGCTCTTGGTGACCGCGATCCTCGGCTGGGTCGCGATCCTGGCCCTCGACTGGCTCGAGCGCCGCCTGCTCCCCTGGCGGCCGTGACGGGAACGCCCGACCACGACCGGGGCCCCCGCGGGCTCGCCGCCGTCTGGTGGCGAGCACTGCGCCCGTTCTCGTTCACCGCGTCCGTCACCCCGGTGCTCGTCGGCTCGTCCGCCGCCCTGCACGACCGACAGTTCCATCCGGCGCTGTTCCTCGTGACGCTGGTCGCGTCTGTCGCTATTCAAGCCGCAACGAACCTGGCGAACGAATACTACGACCACATCCGCGGGGTCGACGATGTGGACTCGATCGGGCCGAGCGGGGTGATCCAGCACGGCATGCTCGCCCCCCGCACGGTGCTCGGCGGGAGCATGGTGCTGTTCGCCGCCGGCAGCGCGTTGGGGCTCTGGCTGGTGTCCGTCGCCGGTTGGCCGATCCTCGCCGTGGGCGTGCTGAGCGTGCTCGCCGGCTACGCGTACACGGGCGGCCCCCTGCCCCTCGGCTACGTAGGGCTCGGCGACCTCGTGGTGTTCGTCTTCATGGGTCCGGCGATTGTGCTCGGCGCGTACTACGTGCAGACCCTCGAGGTCACTTCGGGGCCGGTGTGGGCGTCGCTGCCCGTGGCCGCCCTTGTCACGGCGATCCTCGTCGTGAACAATCTGCGCGACATCGACGGCGATCGTCGGAAGGGCAAGCGCACCATCGCCACCTTCGTCGGCCCGCGGGGCACCCGGCTCGAATATGCGCTGTTGGTGGCCCTCGCCTACGGGTCCGTGGCCGTCGGCGTCGCCCTCCGCTCCCTGCCGCCCCTGGCATTGGTCGTGTTCCTCACGGTCCCCCAAGCCACCATGTTGTGGAGACGGATCCGCGACGACAGCGACCGGCGGTCGCTCACGCACGACCTGCGGGATACGGCGGGGTTGCATCAGCGTGTCGGACTACTGCTGGCCGCCTCGTTCCTGCTCTCCTGAACGGCACGTCCCCGGTATTCGACTGCTTCGCGTACTGTGCCGGGATGTCGATTTCGAACAAGCGCGGCGTGTTCCTCCGCGACGGGGATGATGTGTATCGCACCTACTTCACTTCCAGGCGCGGCTGCGAGACGCTCGGCAGTAGCTGGAGCTTCCTCGACCTGACACCCCTCGGCCGGCAGGAGAACTGGGAGGACTCGCCCGCCGGATGGCCGCAGACTCCCCCGTATGAGTGGTGGCGCCGCCACGACGAGTACGAGGTCGTCGGCTCGTGATCGTCAAGCAGGTAGTGGGCCACCAATCCTCAGGTCTTCGCAGCGCCCTTTCTCGCGTCGCGCTCCCGATCCCACCACCTCAACACCCGCAGCGCGCGGAGAGTATTCCAACGGCTCGGCCCGCCGAGGCGTTCAAGCGTGAAATACGTCCTTCCTTTGTACGAGTGTTGCAGCGACCAGCGGCCATCCCTTCGCCGGCTGCTACGGACGATGTCGATGGCCTCGGCTAGGCGCGGGTCGCGAGGCGCGTCGACGGCTTGAAAGTAATCGAGTGCGCGGAGGATATCGTAGTGCCATCTGGGCGGAAAAGAGAAGCGAATAAATATAGGCTTAATGATTTCGCCGGTACGATGGGAACGAAAGAGTCGGTGTGCCAAGAGGAACTCCCGGCCGCGGCGCTGCGCGGCCCGCACCTCCCTGACTTCGCGTGTACGGTGCAATTCGTAGAGCCGTAAGCCCTCGAGTACGCTCATCGTCGTGTGAACGGAAGCGTGGGTGGCACCGGACGGCCGCTGGCAATTCCACCCACCGTCGCGCATCTGCTCCTCTAACAAGTGGTCAACAATGGTGTCGAGACGGTCGTCGTCGTGCTTGAAGTACGAGAGGATGGAAAGAACCATCCCCGTCACGCACGTCTCGCTCCGACCTGTCCATTTTGCCCAGACGCCGTAGTTGATACCGCCGTCGGGCTGCAGACCTCCGTCGAGCAGGAGCGTGCAAGCCTTTCGCGCTTGCCGGTTGTGCGCCGGCAGACCGAAGTCACGCAGCATCAGCATCGTGTAGGTGGTCGATATCCACTTTGGCGAGTAGAGCCCGCCGTCCGACGCCAGCCCACCGGCCCACCTGCCCTCAGGATCCTGTTTCGCGAGCAAACGAGCCCCCCAGCCGTCGCGCGCGACCTGCCGCCGCTCATGCTCGATGATGCGTTCTGCAGCCCCCACCAAATCCCGCAGGGCCTGCCACCGGATGGCCGGGTCTCCATCCAGGAGCCATTGGGTCACCCTATCCATCCCCGGTCTCGAAGTCACCTTAGCGGGACCCATGGAGCGAACCGAACTGCGATACATGAACCGTCCAAATGAACAAAATCATCGCGTAGGCGTTGATCAGAATAGTCCGGAACCAATGCGTCCTCCAAACAAGGGCAATTGGTCCTCCGAGGCTGAGCCCACTGGAGCAAAAACCCAGTAGGGGAGTTTCCTCCAATGCGCCGAGTGAAGTGCATGGAATGTCCTGGCATCAAGCAGTTTTCCTCGTGAGCCCAAATGATGCCCACGTTGTAGAAAGCCAGAGCCAAGTTTGCGATCAAGAAGATCGTCCTATTGGTGTCCACGGCATTACGTCGTATACGAGGCACAGTCTCTACGTCCTGCAAACGGGGACGTGCTGGTACGTCGCCTGGAACGGCTTGGAAAATAGGGATTTCTTGGTGGACCCGTTCGCAAAGATATGATGAAGGTGCCTGTTCACCCCGAAGTACTGCCAGCAACGAAGATGTAGCGGGGGGTGGACGAGGTGCTGTACGCAGGGGTAGATGCCCATTGGACGGCGACGCACATCACGATAATGGATGATGGTGGCAAAGTTAATTTGCCGGCTCGGCGAGGCCGTGCATCCGCCACACGGTGACTACGTCTCGAGGAGCGTGCCGAGTACCGCGGGCCACCGATTTTCGAAGTCGCTGTCTCGTTGCAGTCCGCGCTCTAACAGAGCTTGGATTCGCTGCTGCGTTTCAGGCCACGTCAGCGCGGTCTGAAAGGAGTTGAGGGCGTCGAGGAGCCGGTCGGCGGATGGCAACGAGACCTGGTTGATGAGATTCTTCGCCGCCGCGATGGCACGCCGGTCGAAGGAGGCGATCCGGCGCGCGAGCACGTTGACGAAGCCATCCAGCTCCGCGTCCGGAAGTGCCCGGTTGACGTATCCGTATCGTTCCGCAGTGGCGCCGTCGAAGTCGTTCGCGCCGAGCACGATTTCGAGCGCGCGGCCGCGGCCGACCAGATGTGGGAGGCGTTCCGTACCACCGCCGCCGGGATGCACTCCCACCCCGACTTCGGGTTGGCCCAGTTGCGTGTTCTCGCGCGACGCGAAGCGCATGTCGCAGGCGAGGACGAACTCGCTGCTCCCGCCCCGGACGCAGCCTCGGATCTTCGCGATGCTGACCACCGGGGACTTGGTGAGACGGACGAACGTATCCGTCAGGATCGGGAGGCCGGAAGGCCCGACGGCTGTGGTGATGTTCCCCGTCTTGCCGGTCAAATCAAAGTGGGCAAGGTAGAAGTCAGGATTCGCGCTCTCGAATACCACGACACGGAGGCTCGGGCTGGCGTCCATTCGCGCAAGCAGATCCTGCAGGCCTTCGAATATAGTGGCGTCTACGATGTTGAAAGGCGGATATTCGAACACGACCCTCCAGTACGCAGACGTTTCCTCGATGACCCGCACGCGCGGCGCTGATTTGTCCTTAGACATGTTTCATGCTCCTTGCGTTGAC
>DASSXJ010000208.1 GCA_035703895.1 bacterium
CGATCCGAGTCGGTGGGCCGACGATCCTGAGATCGCCAAGGCGGTCGCGCAAGCCGAGCGCCGCCTGCGCGGCCGCGGCCGCGTGCTCATCCGGGCCTCGGGGACCGAGCCGCTGGTCCGGGTCATGACGGAGTGCGAAGACGCCGAAGCGGCGGAAACCATCGCCCGAGAACTGAGCCTGCTGATCGGGCGTCAACTGGGGGCGGCGGCCGACCAGGTCTCGACGGCCGCGCCGAACGGCGACCCGGCTGGTGGCGTCCCGTAAGGGGTATACAACTTAGCGAAACGCTCCCTTAGCGAGACGCTTCATCCCGGGGCCCCTCTGAGCAGGACCGGATTGGTTTCCGTCGAACTCGTGGGGGATCCATCAGGCTGGGCGATTACGACGGCGGACGAGGAGGTGCAGGGGAGCAGGATCAACGAGAAGCGCCGGAACTCGTTCTTCCGGGAACGAGTTGACGAGGAAGGGGATCTCGAAACGGAGCGAAGTGCTCCTATTCGGCGGGTGACCCTAGGCTGGTCCAGCCTTAAGGACGCTGCCAAAACCCGGGGGCGACCCCGGGGACAGAAGGCGTCTCGGACAACAAGAGTATCTACGGCAGTGGGCGGTGTTGCGGTCCCCCTACCGGGCATCGCCGCCAGCAGGTGTGCCTGTCGCTGCCAAGTTCCGCCCCTACGGACCGGTGATAGGCCGCAGTCTGCCTGTGCGACTCCGCGCGGGGCGATCTGGAGGCATCCATGTGTGGGATCATGGGCTATATTGGGGATCGGCAGGCCGTCCCGGTACTGCTGGATGGTTTGCGCCGGCTCGAGTATCGAGGGTATGATTCGGCAGGCGTGGCCGTCGTCGAAAACGGCGGCATCGAGGTCCTGAAATCCGCCGGGAAGCTCTCGCAATTGGTGAAGATCGCGGAGCGGACGCCGCTTCGCGGTGTGGTAGGAATCGGCCACACCCGGTGGGCCACCCACGGGCATCCGTCCGACCAGAACGCGCACCCGCACGCCGACTGTCGAGGTCGGGTCGTGGTGATTCACAATGGGATCATCGAGAACTTCCTGCAACTCAAGGAAGCGTTGATCAGCCGCGGACATCGGTTCCAATCCGACACCGACACCGAGGTGCTGGCACACCTCATCGAAGAGGCCTACCGGGGGGATCTCCCGCGGGCCGTCGAGGCGGCGGTCGCGCAGGCCTCGGGAGCGTACGCGCTTGTCGTCCTCTCGGCCGACGAGCCCGACAAGATCGTCGCCGTACGGAGGATCAGCCCCCTGATCGTGGGATTGGGGCGCGAGGAGATGCTCCTCGCCTCGGACATTCCGGCGCTCCTACCTTATACGCGGGACGTGCTGCTGATCGAGGATGGCGAGGTGGCCGTCCTGACGCGGGCGGGTGTGTCGCTCACTCGCCTCGGGGGCGGCCGCGTCGATCGTGCCCCGATGCGGGTCACGTGGGACGCCGCGGCCGCAGAAAAAGGCGGCTACGCTCACTTCATGCTCAAGGAGATTCACGAGCAGCCGCGGGCCCTGCAGGAGACCATGATGGGACGCCTTCCCGACGACCGCGTGATCGCGCTGGACGGTGTCGACCTCGCTCCCGAATACCTCCGCGATCTCGCGAAGGTATGGCTGGTCGCCTGCGGCACAGCGTACTACGCGGGCGTCGTGGGGCGAACGCTGATCGAGCGATTGGCGCAGGTGCCGGCCGAGACCGATCTGGGGAGCGAGTTTCGATACCGATCCCCCCTGGTGGGGACACGCGCCCTCGCCATCGCGATCAGCCAGTCGGGGGAGACCGCCGATACGCTGGCGGCGGCGCGCGAGGCGCGGGCCCGGGGCGCGCGGACGCTGGCGGTGGCCAACGTGGTCGGGAGCACGCTCGCGCGCGAGGCCGACAATGTGCTGTTCACGCGGGCGGGCCCTGAGATCGCGGTCTGCTCGACGAAGGCCTTCGTCACGCAACTGGCGGCGCTCACGATGCTGGCCACCCACCTGGGGCAGGCGCGCGGTGTCCTGCCGGAGGCTCGGGTGACCGCGCTGATCCAAGGGCTGCGCACGCTTCCCACCCACGCGCAGGCCGTGCTCCGCCTGGAACCCGAAATCATGGCCCTCGCCGAGCACCTGCAGCACACCGACGACGCGTTCTTCATCGGGCGCGGGCTCGACTATCCCGTGGCGATGGAGGGCTCGCTAAAACTGAAGGAGATCTCGTACGTGCACTCCGAGGCGCTGGCCGCCGGGGAACTCAAGCATGGGACGCTGGCGCTCGTGGTGCCGGGTGTCTCCGTGATCGCGATCGGGACCCAACTCGACGTCATCGAGAAGACGGTCAGCAATATCCAGGAGGTCCGCGCGCGGGGGGCGGAGGTCATCGGCGTCGCGACCGAGGACACCGCGGACACCCTCCGCCGGCACGTGGAGGCGCTGGTGACGATCCCTTCGGTCGACCCGCTGCTCGCGCCTCTCTTGGCGGTGATCCCGCTGCAGTTGCTCGCCTACCATGTGGCCCGGCTCCGGGGCCACGACGTGGATCAGCCTCGCAACCTGGCGAAGAGCGTGACCGTGGAATGAGAATCCTGATCACCGGGGGGGCCGGGTTTATCGGATCGCACGTGGCGGACGCGTATCTTGCGGCGGGCCACCACGTGGCGGTGGTCGATGCCCTCATCGGGGGCGGAGGAAACCGGACCCCTCAGGGCGCGGTGTTTTACCAGGAAGACCTCCGGCGGCCGAGTGTCGCAGAGGTGTTTCGCCGGGAGCGCCCGGACGTGGTGGCGCATCTCGCCGCGCAGGTCAATCTGCGGCGGTCGATTGAGGATCCGGTGGCCGACGCCGAAGCCAACGTCCTGGGCACCCTCCGAGTGCTGGATCTCGCGGCTCGTTGGGGGACCAAGCAGGTGATCCTCGCCTCGACCGGCGGGGCTGTCTACGGTGAGCCGCAGGTCCTGCCGGTCGAGGAGGATCATCCGATCCTGCCGACGTCGCCCTATGGACTTCACAAATCCTTCGGCGAGCAATACTTGGCCTACTACCGGCGCATCCACGGACTCCAGACCGCGATCCTGCGATATGCCAACGTCTACGGTCCCCGACAGGATCCGACCACCGAATCCGGCGTGATCTCGATCTTTGCCTACGCCTTACTCGCGGGACGGGCACCGGTCATCTTCGGCGATGGGACGCAGACGCGGGACTTCGTGTACGTGGGAGATGTGGCGGACGCAAACCTCCGCGTGCTGGGGCGCTCGATCCCGGAGCCGATCAACATCGCCACCGGAATCGAGACCAGTGTAAACGATCTCTTCGCCATGGTGCGGAGGCTGACCGGCGCAGCGGTGCACGCCACCCACGGGCCCGCCGTGCCCGGGGAAGTGCACCGTATCTGTCTCGGGATCAGGCGGGCCGCAACGCTGCTGGACTGGCATCCGCGGGTGCCGCTGGAGGAAGGTCTTCGGCGGACCGTCGAATGGATGCAGGTGGAGAGAGGTGTGCGGAAATGATCGACAAGGAGCTGCTCGAGATCCTCGCCTGCCCAGCGTGCAAGGCGCCCGTCACGCAGCAAGGCGATCGGATCGTGTGCACCAAGTGCGGACGGCGGTATCCGATCAAGAACGATATCCCGGCGATGCTCGTCGACGAGGCGGAGCAGCCGGAGGGCTAGCGGCAGACGGATGATCAGAGGGCTCGGCATCGACATCATCGAGGTGGATCGGATCCGGCGGGCGATCGCGCGGTGGGGCGAGGCCTTTCTCTGCCGCGTCTTTACCCCGGATGAGCGTGCGAGGGGCGGCGCCTCCCGAGGTGCGGCGGAGCGACTCGCCGGGCGGTTCGCGGCGAAAGAGGCGGTGATGAAGGCGTTGGGCCTTGGTCGACCGGGGGTCGGATGGCAGGAGATCGAGATCACCGTTGACCCGTTCGGCAAACCGGGCGTCCGCCTGACGGGCCGGGCTGCTACGGTGGCAGAACACCTGGGCGTGCGGGCCTGGCATGTCTCGATCTCGCACACCCGCCTGCTGGCGGTCGCCGAGGCCTTGGCAGAGTGACCCGCGGCCTCGAGCCGTGAAACTGCCCACGCCTGCCGAGATGGCCGCGCTGGAGCGGCACACCCAAGAGGTGCACGGCATCGAGACCTCCGCGCTCATGGAGCAGGCGGGGCGCCGGACGGCAGAGGTTGCGCGCCGGCTGCTACGCGCGTCCGGCGGCCGGAGATGCGTGGTCCTGGCCGGCAAAGGCAATAACGGCGGCGACGGGCTGGTCGCCGCTCGTCATTTGTCCGGGGATCATCCAATCCATGTGCTCCTCGTCGCCTCGGCCGAAGAGCTTCCCCCGGATCTCGGCGGACATCTCCACGCCCTTCGAGACCGACAGGTGCGCATTGAGGAGGCGCAGGCGCTTCCCGCTTCCGGTCTGGAGCGGGCCATCCGGGACGCGGATCTCATCATCGACGCGATCTTCGGCACGGGATTTCACGGCCCCGCGCGTGGGTTTGCCGTTCGGGTGATCGAGGCCGCGAACGCCTCCGGCGTCCCGATCCTGGCCGTGGATGTGCCCTCCGGCGTAGACGCCGTCGTGGGGCGCGCCGATCCGCCGTGTATTCGCGCGACCGCGACGGTGGCGATGGCGCTTCCGAAAATTGGGACCGTGCAATATCCGGCAGCCGCGCAGGTGGGCCGGCTCTTCGTCGCCGACATCGGGATTCCCGAGTCGGTGATCCGCGAGGCGCCGATCCCCACCGCGCTCGCGACGGCGGCGTGGATGGATCGAACGGTTCCGCATCGCCCCGCCGATTCGCACAAAGGGCGCTACGGAAGAGTGGCCATCCTGGGCGGTGCCCGCGGATATGCGGGCGCGCCTGTGCTGGCGGCCCGGGGGGCCATCCGTGCGGGAGCGGGGCTGGTGACGATCGGACTCCCGGCATCGCTGGCCGCAATCCCGCCGGCGTCGCTTCCCGAGGCGATGACCCGACCGCTCCCGGAGAGCGCGGCGGGCGCGCTCTGCGAAGCCGGGGCGGAGGCCGCCCGTGAGTTTGCCGGCTCCGCGGACGTGCTGGCTGTGGGGCCAGGACTCACGACCCATCCCGAGACGGTCGGGCTCATCCGCGGCCTCCTCCCGCGGGTGACCGGTCCCGTCGTGTTGGACGCCGACGGGCTGAACGCGTTTGCCGGAGAGGCCCAACGCCTGCGCGAGGTTCCGGGGCCGCTGGTGATCACCCCGCACCCCGGCGAGATGGCGCGCCTCCTCGGGCGCGAGGTCGGCGAGGTGCAAGAGGATCGGTTGGCGACCGCGCGCGCCGCCGCGTCTTTGGTGCACGGCGTCGCCCTCTTGAAGGGGGCGCGGACGGTGGTGGCCGGTCCGGACGGATACGCGATGGTGATCCCGACCGGAAACCCGGGGATGGCCACGGGAGGCATGGGCGACGTGCTCACGGGAGCGGTGGCGGCGCTGATCGGGGCGGGGCTCGCGCCATTCGAAGCGGCCGTGTGCGCGGCCTACCTTCACGGACTCGCGGGCGATCTCGCCGCCGATTCCCGCGGCGAGTGGGGCCTCTTGGCCAGCGAGGTGGCCGATCATCTCCCCCGCGCGCTGGCGCGGGTCAGGTCGGGATCGGTGGATGATGGCATCATCCCCGTCCCGTGACCGGCGGGGCGCGGCGGGGACCGATCCCGCCCGCTCACCGGCACGACCCACGCGGCCGGCATGGGCCGAGATCGACCTCGGGGCGATCGCGCACAACGTCCGGACGATTACGTCGCTGCTGCGCAAACCGGCGCGCGTGATGGCGGTTGTCAAAGCGGACGCCTACGGACACGGGGCGCTGCCCGTCGCCCGCGCGGCGGTGGACGCCGGGGCGGCATCGCTCGGCGTGGCGACGACGGACGAGGGAGTACAGTTGCGGCGCGCGGGGATCGGCGTCCCGATCCTGCTGCTCGGCTACACACCGCCGGAGGACGCGGAGATCGTGGTGGGACACGATCTCTCGGTCACCGTGTTCCACATGGAAGTGGCCCGGGCACTGAGCCAGGCCGCGGGGCGCGCCGGCCGTCCGGCAAAGATTCACCTCAAGATCGACACCGGGATGGGCCGGATCGGTATCGCGCCCGCGGACGCGGTGGCTCTCGCCGTCGAGGCGCGCCGGCTCTCCGGGGTCGTCCTCGAGGGGTGTTTCACCCACTTCGCTGCGGCCGACGATGCCGACCTGGCCTCGGCCATGGCTCAACTCGACACCTTCCGCAGCGTGCTCCGGCAACTCGACGAGGCCAAGATCCCGCTGGGGCTCCGCCATGCGGCCAACAGCGCGGCGTTGCTAGTGCTGCCCGAGTCGCACCTCGATCTCGTTCGTCCGGGGATCGCGCTCTACGGGATTCCACCTGCGCCGCACCTCGCCAACCGGATCCCCCTCCGCCGCGCCATGCGTCTGCGAGCGCGGGTCTCGTTCGTCAAACAGGTTCCCGCCGGGACCACAATCGGCTACGGCCACGCGTACCGCGCCGGGCGGACCACGACGATCGCGACGATCCCGGTGGGGTATGCCGACGGGTATCCGCGACTCTTGAGCGGACGGGGGGAAGTCTCCTTTGGGGGGCGCCGGTTGCCGGTCGCCGGCCGGGTCTCCATGGATCAGTGCATGGTCGACGCGGGGGAAACCTCGATCCGCGTGGGGGATGAGGTCGAACTCTGGGGCGAGGAGGTGCCCGTTGAGGACGTGGCCGAGCGCGCGCAGACGATCTCCTACGAGATCCTCGCCGGTGTGAGCCGCCGAATTCCGAGGGTGTTCGTTCGTGACGGACAGGCGATCGGGACCCGGACCTTGCTCACACAGGACGAGTGAAGGAGTCGAGGATGCGCGTCGCGTTTCAGGGGGAGCGGGGGGCCAATAGCGAGGAGGCGGTCGTTCGGTTGTTCGGCGAGGTGGAGGTCGCCCCGTGCGCGCATCTCGCCGACGTCTTCGACGCGGTCGCTTCACGGCGGGCGGATTGCGGGGTTGTGCCGGTCGAGAACTCGCAGGCTGGCAGTATCAATGAGACCTACGACCTGCTCCTGGCCCATGAGCTCGTGATCGCGGGAGAGCTCGATCATCGAGTCGTGCACTGCCTGATGGCGCTTGCGGGGCAATCCCTCAGCGTCATCACGAAAGTGTATTCTCACCCGCAGGCGCTGGCCCAGTGCGATGCGTATCTCCGCCATCTGGGAGTGGAGACGGTCCCGTACTACGACACCGCGGGCAGCGCCAAGATGATCCAGCAGCAGCGCCTGGCGGGGTGTGCCGCGGTGGCGTCGAAGCGAGCGGCGCACCTGTACGAGCTCGAGGTGTTGGCCGAAGGGATCGAGACCAACCCCAACAACTATACGAAGTTTCTCGTGATCGACACCAAGCCCGTCCCGGAGGCGGCCTCGAGCAAGACCTCGATCGTGTTCGTCGTCGAGAACCGGCCCGGCAGCCTGTATCGGGCGCTTGGCGCGCTCGCGACGCGGCAGATCAACCTCGTGAAGATCGAGTCGCGGCCGGGACGCAAACGGCCGTGGGACTACACCTTCTACGTGGACGTCGACGGACATATCAATGAAGCCCGCACCAAGGAGGCGCTCGAGGACCTCCGCCGGCAGACGACGTTCCTCCGAGTCCTGGGCTCCTATCCTCGGTCGCCGGTGCCCGCGCCTCCGTAAGCCGTGCGGCTGCTGCCGTTGGGAGACGCGGGCCTCATCCTACAGGTCGGCGGGGATGAGTTCTCGGACGCGGTCAATGCGGCCGTGCGCGCCCTCGGGCGCGCCGTGGACGCGAGCCGGCCCGAAGCGACCGTCGAGGTCGTTCCGACATTCCGGTCGCTCCTGATCGTGTACGATCCGGTACGAACCACCGCGTTGGAGTTCGGCCGGGCGATCGGCGCCATCGCGGAGGGGGCCGGCCCCGACGATCCGCGTCCAGGCCGGCTGATGGAAATTCCCGTCGCGTACGGCGGCGAGCACGGTCCGGATTTGGCGGCGGTGGCCGAAGAGACCGGCCGCACAAAGGCCGAGGTCGTCGCCGCGCACACGGGCCGCGAGTATCGCGTGTACATGCTGGGCTTTACCCCCGGGTTTCCCTACATGGGCACGCTTCCGTCGGCGCTCCGAGTCGCGCGCCTGCCCTCCCCGCGTCCACGCGTCCCGCGCGGATCGGTGGCGATCGCGGGGTTGCAGACCTGCGTCTATTCTGTGGAGAGCCCGGGTGGATGGCGGATCCTGGGGCGGACTCCGCTCGCGGTCTACGATCCGTCGCGGCGCGATCCGTTTCTCCTCGAGGCCGGCGATCGCGTCCGGTTCGTGCCGATCTCCGCGCGGGAGTACGAGCGGCGCGCTCCCGTAGAGACCGTGTCGCCGCCCGCGCTTCCTCACCGACCCGCGGTGATGGTGGAGGACGGGGGTCTCCTCACCACGGTCCAGGATCTCGGACGCACCGGCTACCGGCGGTTCGGCCTCCCGGGAGCCGGCGCTATCGATCCCTTGGCCCTCAAGCTGACCAACCAGCTGATCGGCAATCCGCCGGGCGCGGCGGGTCTCGAGTGCACGTTTCCCGGACCGCGTCTGCGCGCGGCGCGCCCGCTCGTGCTCGCCATCGGGGGCGCAGACTTTTCGCCGGCCCGGAACGGCCGGCGCGTCGGGATGTGGTCCGCCCTCCACCTCGATGCGGGGGACCTCCTGACGTTCGAGGCGCCGCGCGCCGGCCGGTGGGCGTACGTCGCTCTCCCAGGCGGGATCGACGTGCCCGAGATCATGGACAGCCGCGCGACGTACCTCGGCGCGAAGCTCGGGGGGTACGCGGGGCGCCGACTGGAGCGCGGGGACCGCGTCGGCTGCGCGCGGATCGCGGC
>DASSXJ010000209.1 GCA_035703895.1 bacterium
TCGCACACGTCCTGGCAGGGAGGAGGTCAGCCGCGAAATGTTTGAACGATTCACAGAGCGTGCTCGCCGTATCATTATCCTTGCGCAGGAAGAAGCCAAGCGGCTGAACCACAGCGCGGTCGGCACGGAGCACATTTTGCTCGGCGTCGTCCGGGAAGGTGAAGGCGTCGCCAGCAAGGTCCTGGAGTCGCTCAATATCAGCCCGGAACGTGTCCGCGCCGAGATCGAGAGCGCGATCGGTCGGGGCGAGCGGACCCCCACGAGGAAGTGGCGTTCACCCCCCGGGCCAAGAGAGTCCTCGAGCTCGCCCTGGATGAAGCCCGCCGGCTGGGCCACAACTACATCGGTACCGAGCACCTCCTGCTTGGGTTGATCCGGGAGGGGGAGGGCGTCGCGGCGCGAGCGTTGGAGGCGATGGGTGCCGATCTCGAGCGGGTCCGCTCTAAGATAGTCAACCTGCTCGGAGAAGAAGGCACCGCCTCGTACACCAAGCAGGCCAGCAAGACTCCGACCCTCGACGAGTTCGGGCGGGATTTGACCAAACTCGCCCGCGACAACAAGCTCGATCCGGTGATCGGTCGGGAGCGCGAGATCGAACGGGTCATTCAGGTCCTCTCCCGCCGCACCAAGAATAACCCCGTCCTCATCGGCGAGCCCGGGGTCGGCAAGACCGCGATCACCGAGGGGCTCGCTCAGCGGATCGTGCGGGGCGACGTCCCGGAGGTCCTCTGGAACAAGCGCGTCGTCCAACTCGATCTGGCTGCGCTTGTCGCCGGCACGAAATACCGGGGCGAGTTCGAAGAGCGCATGAAGAAAGTCATGGAGGAGATCCGGAAGGCGCAGGGCGAGGTCGTCCTGTTCGTCGACGAGTTGCACACCCTGGTGGGCGCCGGCGCGGCCGAAGGGGCGATCGACGCGAGCAACATCCTGAAACCGTCGCTGTCGCGGGGCGAACTCCAGTGCATCGGGGCGACTACCCTCGACGAGTACCGCAAGTACGTGGAGCGGGACGCCGCGCTGGAGCGCCGGTTCGCGCCGATCCTGGTCGCCGAACCGAACGTCGACCAGACGGTGGAAATCTTGCGAGGGCTGCGCGATCGGTATGAGGCGCACCACGGGGTCAAGATTAGCGACGACGCGCTGGTCGCCGCCGCCTTGCTCGCGGACAAGTACATCTCCGCCCGGTTCCTGCCGGACAAGGCGATCGACTTGATGGACGAAGCGGCGAGCAAGATCCGCCTCCAGGCGAGTTCCCGGCCACAGGAGATCCGCCAGGCGCTCGACAAGGCGGAGCGGGTCCGGCGGGAGAAAGAGGAAGCGATCAAGGGCCAGGACTTCGAGAAAGCCGCCAGCCTGCGGGACAAGGAGAAGGTGCTGCGGCAGAAACTCGAAGAGCTCGAAAGTTCCTGGAAAACCGACAAGAACCAGGATATCACGACCGTGACCGCGGACGATATCGCGGACATCGTCTCGAGCTGGACCGGGATCCCGGTGATGCGCCTGGTCGAGGAAGAGACCGAGAAGCTGCTGCGGATGGAAGATTCCCTCCACGCCCGGATCGTCGGTCAGGAGGAGGCGGTTCACGCGGTTTCTCGGGCGGTCCGGCGTGCGCGGGCCGGTCTGAAGGACGCCCGGCGCCCGATCGGGTCCTTCATCTTCCTCGGGCCGACCGGCGTCGGCAAGACCGACCTCACGCTGGCGCTGGTCGAGTTCCTCTTCGGCGACGAGGGCGCGGTCATCCGGATCGACATGTCGGAGTACACCGAGCGGCACACGGTGTCGCGGCTCGTCGGCGCGCCTCCGGGCTATGTGGGATACGAGGAAGGTGGCCAACTTACCGAGCAGGTCCGGCGGCGGCCGTATTCCGTCGTCCTCCTCGACGAGATCGAGAAGGCGCATCCGGAGGTCTTCAACGTGCTGCTGCAGATCCTGGAGGACGGCCGTCTGACCGACGCCCAGGGGCGCACGGTCGACTTCAAGAACTGCGTGATCATCATGACCAGCAACGTGGGCGCTCCGCAGATCCAGCGAGACACCGGGCTCGGGTTCCGCGGCACCGAAAGCGAGCGGCTGGAGGCCGAGGGCACCTACGACCGGATGAAGATACACGTGATGGAGGAGTTGCGGCGGACGTTCCGGCCGGAGTTCCTGAACCGGGTGGACGAGATCATCGTCTTCCGGCCGCTGATGCGCGACCAGATCCGGGCGATCGTCGATATCCTCATGGAGCGCGTCAAGCGCGAGATCCGGGGCCAGGGCATGGCGTTGACGATGACCGATGCCGCGCGGGAGCTCCTGGCGACCGAGGGGTACGACCCCCAGTACGGGGCGCGGCCGCTGCGGCGCGCCATCCAACGGCTGGTGGAGGATCCGCTCTCGGACGACATGCTCCGGGGCAAGTTTGCGGCGGGCGATGAGATCGTGCTAGACGTCCGCGAGGGG
>DASSXJ010000210.1 GCA_035703895.1 bacterium
TTCTTTCTCCCGTTTCTGGTCGTCACGCTGGGGGCGGCCCTGTTCGGCATCTACGTCAGCTTCACCGACTGGGGCATCATCGGAGCCCCGCACTGGATCGGCGTCAAGAACTACGTTCGGGCCTTCACCGACCCCTGGGTCTGGAAGACCTGGTCGAACACGCTGCACTACGGTCTGCTCGTCGTCCCCGCCACCACGCTCGTGGCGCTCGCGATGGCGCTGTTCGTCAATCAGCGCTGGCCCGGCTACACGTTTGCGCGCGCGGCGTTCTACGCGCCCAACGTCGTCTCGGTCACGGTGATCGGGCTCGTCTGGGTCTGGATGCTCGACACGCAGTTCGGCTTAGTCAACCAGTACCTCGGCCGGTTCGGGGTCCCCGACGTCCCGTGGCTGACCAACCCGAAATGGGTGCTCTACGGCATCGGGATGGCCTCGGTCTGGTGGGACGCGGGGTTCAGCATGGTGGTGCTGCTGGCCGGCCTGCAGGACATCCCCGCCGAACTGCGCGAGACGGCCGCGATCGACGGCGCGAATCGCCTCCAAACGCTCGTCCACATCATTCTTCCGCTGCTGCGCCCGGCGCTCAGCCTCGTCGTGACGCTCCTGATCATCGGCACGCTGCGGGTGTTCAGCCAGATCTATATCATGACCAACGGCGGTCCCGCGGGCGCGTCCGCTTCGGTCATCCATTACGTGTACGAGATCGGCTTCTCCAAGTACCAGCTCGGCTACGCCGGCGCGATCTCGGTGATGCTGTTCGTCACCATCCTGATCGTCACGGTCGTCCAGCTGCGTCTGTTCCGGGAGCGGACGTGGTGAGGCGCAGGATCGGCTGGAGCACGTGGACGCTGTGGGCGGCCGGCATGGCGGCGGCGGTGGCCTGGGCCCTGCCGCTGGTCTGGATGGTGTCGACGTCGGTCAAACCGCCGGGTCAGGTGATGACCCGCACGGTGGAGTGGCTGCCCCGCACCGTCACGGTGCAGAACTATGTCAAGGTGCTGCAAAAGCCGGTGGCGCACTGGCTCCTCAACAGCACGATCGTCACGGCGGCATCGACCGCGGTCAGCCTGACCACCGGGGCGATGGCTGGGTACGCGCTGGCGCGCCTGAACTTCCCCGGACGCAACGTGCTGTTCTTTCTCGTCCTGGCCGTGCTCATCATCCCCACCGAGATGACGATCGTGCCGCTGTTCATCGGCGTGCTCCGGATCGGCTTCGTAAACAGCTATCTGGCGCTGATGGTCCCCTCGCTGGCGAGCGCCTTCAGCGTGTACCTGTTCCGCAATTTCTTTCTCTCCATGCCGCGCGAGCTGGAGGACGCGGCATCCATCGACGGCGCCAGCCGTTTCCGCATCTTCTGGACCGTGGCGCTGCCGGTGGCCCGGCCGGCCGTGATCGCCGGCGCCATCCTGCTCTCGACCAACTACTGGAACGCCTTTCTGTGGCCGCTGCTGGTGATCTTCCGCGAGGACATGAAGACGCTCCCGGTCGGCATGGCCGCCTTCACCCCCGGCACCGGCGTGGGCCAGTCGACCCAACTTGGAGGGTACGCGCCCGCGATGGCGGCGATGACCATCCTCACGCTGCCCAGCATCCTTGTCTTCCTGTTCCTGCAGCGCCAGTTCATCGAGGGCGCGACCAGCGCGGGGATCAAGGGATGACCCCCCGTTCCGCCGCGGACACCGTGGTGCACCGAGACCCGTTCGCCTACTGCTCGCACCCCAGCATCCTGGAACTGGCCACGGGCGAATGGCTGATCGCCTTCATGGAGAGCATGAGGCGGGCCGAGGTGCTCCACAGTCCCGCCGACCCGCGGTTCTACAATGTCCTGACCCGCTCTGTGGATCAGGGGCGCGCCTGGTCGGCCCCGATGGTTGCACCCGGCTACGACTGGTACGGCGTCGAGTGCCCGAGCCTCACCCGGCTCTCGAACGGAGACCTCCTGCTCTTCCAGTGGCGCTGGCGGTGGCGGCCGTGGTCCCCGCGCGAAGGCCGCAGCCGGACGCCGGGCCTGTACGAGCGGGCCGGCTACCCCTGGGCCCGCGGCAACGATGGGGCGTACGTCCACCGGTCCCGCGATGAGGGGTACACGTGGGAGGTCGGCCGGCGGATCGATACCGCGCCCTACGAAGGCGCGTACACCATCCGGAGCGCCGCCGAGCTGCCCGATGGCACGCTGCTCTTCGCCGTCACGGACATCCCGCGGTGGCGCCAGATCTACCTGCTGCGCTCCGGCGATGGGGGGGCCACGTGGAGCGTCGGGGCGCGAGTCGCGAGCGCCCCGGACCGGCAGTTCTCCGAGCCGGCTCTGGTCCGGGTGGGAGGGCGGCTTGTCGCGCTGATCCGCGAGGTGATCACCGGGTTTCTGTACCAGGCGGAGTCCGACGACGGCGGGGTGACCTGGACGGAGCCGCGCCCAACGCGGATGTGGGGAAGCCCGCCACACGTGCTCGATCTCGGGGATGACCGGCTGCTCTGCGTGTATGGACACCGCCGCCTCCCGTATTCCATTCGCGGCTGCGTCAGTCCGGATGGCGGACGGACCTGGGATATCGCCCACGAGCTGACGCTGCGGGGCGACCTCCCGAACGCGAACCTGGGGTATCCGTCGTCGGTGCTCGTCTCGCCCGGCCTGGTGTTCACGGCCTATTACGGCGAAGACGCCGCGGGCGTCACCTGCATCCAAGGCACGCAGTATTCGATGTAGCGGCACAAGGAGTGATGCGATGTACCGGGTGGTGGACCTGCAGCGCGTGCACGTCTACGGCGACGGGGCCAACTTTTGCGCCGAGGTCTCCGTTGCCAACCTGGGGGACGGCGAGCTCGTCGGCGTGCTCGCCCAGAACCGCGGCCTCGTCCACACGGACACGGGCACGATCATCCTCGTGCGGTCGAAGGACCACGGCAAGACGTGGGACCCTGCTTCCAAGGTCACCGTCATGGCCGAGGAGGAGGACGCCGGCTGGAATGTCGCGGCCGTCTGCCGGCTCTCTGACGGCTCCCTGCTCGTCCACGGCAACCGCTGGCGGTACCTGAACGACGGACGGATCGACCGCCAGCATGGGCAGTCGGAGATCGACGGCGTCTGGCTCACCCGCTCGACCGACAAAGGTCACACGTGGAGCCCGCCCGCGAGGGTGAATTTCGCGCCGATGCGCAACGCGCGGGTGCGCGACGCGATCGTGGAGCTGCCGAATGGTGATTTGTTGATGCCGCTGCATGGGTTTCGCTGGCAGCGCACGATGCCCGACATCGCGAGCTCCGAACGGGAGCGCTCGTTCGTGCTCTGGTCGCCCAACAAGGGAAAGAGCTGGCACTATTATGGAACGATGGGCTACGATCCCGCGGAGATCATCCACTACCATGAGCCCGGCCTGGTGCGGCTGCATGACGGGCGCCTGCTGGCATTGATGCGGACCCAGCGCTGGCCGTCGCCTGCGGACCCCGGCGAGCAGATGGGGCCGCCCAGCGGGTACATCTACACCGCGGTCTCCGAGGACGACGGGATGTCGTGGAGCTGGCCGCGCACAACGAAGCTGTGGGGCTACCCCACCGACGCCATCACGCTGCAGGACGGCGCGGTTTTGGCCGCCTACAGCTACCGGACCAAGCCGATGGGGGTGCGGATCGCCGTCTCCCCGGAAGGGGAGCGCTGGTCGCAGGACGACGTGTTCACCTTGGCCTCCTATGATCCCGCCAAGGTGCGCCCGGTGTTCCCCACCTGGGAGGGGGAGCCGCTCAACTCGGTCATCCAGAGAGGCGTGCTGTGGCACATCGGCTACCCCAGCTCGATCTTGGTCGACGACGGGCGGGTCTTCACCGGCTACCACCTCTTCAACGCCGAGGGCCGGCAGTATGTCGAGGGCGCGATCTACCGGATCGCGCGGGCCTAGGGGCGACGCATGAGCGCGCCGGTGATGCGCGACGGCCTGAGCGTCGGAGATCGCCCGTGACCCGGCTCCGCACGTACCGCGCGGACGACTTCGAAGCCCTCGCCAGCCTGATCAACAGCGCCCGTTCCTCGCCGACGATGACCGCGGCCGGCCTGCGCGAGTTCCTGGACTACCCCTGGTTCTCGCCTGGGGCCGACCTGTTCGTGGTCCCCGCAGAAGAGGGACCGGACCTGCTGGGGGCCCGCGACGTGCGGGTGTGGGCGCGGGGAGACGAAGCGGTGCCCATCCTGGAATCGTGGGGCGTCCTGCACCGGCGGGTCCGCGATGGAATTGCCGCGCGCGAACTGCTCGAGGCGGCACTGCACCGGACCGGCCAGATCGTGGCGGGGCGCGGGGCCGAACGGGGCATCTTCGAGGTCCGATGCGACGTGGAGGATGCCGCGTCGATACGGCTCTTCGAGTCGTGTGGCCTCCGACAGGCGCGCACCCTCCTCACCATCCTCCGCCCCAACCTCGAAAACCTCGCGCCGGCCCGCGTCCCGGAAGGGATCGCCGTCCGGCCTTACCGGGTCGGCCAGGACGAGGAAGCCTGGGTGCAGGCGTTCAACGACGCATTCGCGGACCATTGGGGTGGGTTCATGGGGATGTCCCTCCCGCTCTGGACGAAATATGTGCACCGGCCGTGGTTCAAGCCGCAGCTCAGTCTCGTGGCGTGGGACGGAGCGGAGATCGCTGGGTTCGGCCACTTTATCATCCATGATGAGCAGAACGCGTTGACGGGCAAGCGGCAGTCGCTGATGCGCTACATCGGCGTACGCCCCCGGTGGAGGGGGATCGGCCTCGGGGTCGCCCTCACCCGGGCCGGACTGATTGCCTCGCGCGAGGCGGGGATGACGGCCTGTCTCTCTGGAGTCGATTCCGAGAACGTGACTGGCGCCCACCACATCTACGAGCGTGAGGGGTTCGTCACCACCAACCGGCACTTCATGTACCGGACGGAAGTGCACTCAGAGACGTGACGCCTGAACACCGCCCTCACGGGGTGCCTCGCTTCACGAAGCGGTAGGCCTCCTTCGCGAGCTCGACCCAGTTCGCTCGTCCAGCCCCGACGGACACCCACTGTGTCATCAGCCGCCCGTGGCCGGGATCGAAGTAGTGGCCCGTGCCGCTCCTCACGAGTTCGTCGACTCGCTGCTTGGGGAGCTTCGCGACGAACTTTCCCCGGACGAGCATCGCGAAGATCTTCCCGTCCACATTCAAGACGGATTTGGAACTGAACATCTTTCCGCAGCCGACGTGCCGGTTCTTGGCAAACGCAGCTACGACCGGCATGAAGCTCGGGTCGACGTCGGTCGCCTTCCGTTCATTCCTCGTCTTCTTCGCGACGCCGGGCATGCTATTGCACCTCGAACGACGCGTGAAGCGTTCCCGTCTTCCCGCCACTCGAGCACGTCACGGAGACGGGCCACGTCCCGGGCGTGGTTCGCGTGCCGACGATCCAGCTCCATTCCACCCTACCGGCGTTGTCCGCCGTCTTCGGGGTGAGCCCTTTCGCGCGACTCGGGCCTGACTTATACGTAACGGTGATCGTGCACGATGCCCCGGGGGCCGTCTTGACGGAAATGCTGGCAGCACGCCCGTGGCTGACGGGCGAGGTGATCGAGACAAGCGTGACGGGCAGTTGCTGCTGTGCGTCGACGGGAGCGCTGCCGGCGAGAGCGAGTGCTGTGGCCAAGGTCAACGCTAAGGCAAGGCTGAGCCGATGCATCCGAAGCATGATTCATCCCCCTTTCGCGCCGGTCACGAACGGTTCATGCAATGGCCCCAAGCGGCGCGAGGAAGCGTCGCGACGACGAGGAACTATGACGGAAATGACAACGGATCTCGCGGCCATCGACGTCCACGTCCATCCTACCAGCCCGGAAGCCATCGGCGTCCTCAGCAGCGACCTCGAGGCCATGGGGCAGTACTTCGGCCGGTCGATCGCGTCAACCTCGATGGACGAGCTGGCCGCGCAATACCGGGCACGGCGCATGATGGCCGTATTGCTCGCCATGGATACGTCCACAGCCACCGGGGCGCCACCCGTTCCGAACGACCATATCGCCGCGGCCGTGCGGGCCCATCCTGACGTCTTCATCGGGTTTGCGGGCGTCGACCCCTGGAAAGGACGGTTGGCCGTCGACGAAGCGCGCCGGGCCCGCGAGGTGCTCGGCCTCCGCGGCCTGAAGCTGCATCCCGGCCTGCAAAAGTTTGCCCCTAACGACGACCGATTCTATCCGCTCTGGGCAGCCGCCGCCGAGCTCGGGCTCGTCTGCCTGTTCCACTCCGGCACAATGGCGACAGGGGCGGGCCTGCCGGGCGGTGGTGGCTATAAGCTCAAATACGTGAACCCGCTGCTTCTGGACGATGTGGCCGCCGACTTTCCGTCCCTCCAGATCATCCTGGCGCACCCCGGCTGGCCCTGGCAAGCAGAGCAGCTGGCGATCGCCCGCCACAAGGCGAACGTCTACCTGGACCTGTCTGGGTGGTCGCCCAAATACTTCCCCACGGAGCTGGTGGAGCATTTCAACAGCCTGCTCCAGGACAAGTGCCTATTCGGGTCGGACTGGCCGTTCATGACACCGGAGCGGTGGCTCGCCGATTTTGCCGCCCTGTCAATTAAAGACGCGGTCAGGCCGAAGATTCTGCGTGACAATGCACGGCGATTGCTGGGAGTGCCGTAGCAGCCGGGCCACAGCGTAACCGTCAGGGTGGTGAGCGGTGCAGCCACCTTCGGGATCACCTCCACGTGGTCTCCTGGCGCTACCTAGTGGCCCGCCCAAGCAGCGTCCCGCGGACGTACGACTCGATCCGCTCGTGATCCCGCTGGTAGAGCACGCCGCCGTAGATGATGGCGAGCCCGAGGACGGTCAGCGCAAACGGAAACATTAAAGAGTCCTTGAACACGACGTAGGCGAGGTGCCCGAGATAGATGTACACCCCGATCGCGCCGAAGACGAGGAACACGCGCCGCTGCAGGACGACCGCGGTGGACATCAGGGCCAGGTTGACCAGACTGTACACCGCCCATGAGGGCTCAGTGCGCATCAGCACTGAAAGGCCGACCGAGAACGACAGCAGGCCGAAGAGATACCCCCAGGAGGCATAATCCTCCCGGGTCCTCCGGTCAGTGAGAACCGAGAGGACCAGCATGATCATGCCCACGCCGAGCGACACCCACAATCTGTCATTCCATGCGTCGGACCCCGCATCGTGCGGCTGTCTGAAGAGCAGCGGAGCCAGGTCCATCGACATGTACCAGAAGGCGAAGGCAATAGGGAACGTGAGGAAGGGAAACCGCACAAACCGGAGCGCCACGAGGCCGGCCGCGATGGTGCCGATCTCCATGAGAAACCAGCTGCCCTTGATCCAGGCGTAGTATCCGGAGTAGGCGCCGGGATCTCCCTGCGGCCAGATGCCCGTGGTCCGTTCGAGTCCATAGATCGCGAGGGGGACCATCCAGACCGCGAGGGTCACGAGGAGCCCCCCGGGCACCCGGTAAGGCTCCCTCTGCCAGAGCCGGTACCCGACAAGGCCGAAGCAGGCGGCGTAGACCACAGCGATCCCCAAGATGCCGCGGCCGCCGAACCGCTCCCATGCCGTGGTCATGAACCAGCCCAGTGCGGCCATGACGACGAGGGCGCCCAGGTAGTATGCGACGTTGGGCACGTCGAAAGACGCGGATCGAACGTGATGCTTCTCGAGCGCCTTCCAGAGGACTTCCGCCTGTTCGGAGGAGACCCCGCCGTCTATCGCGGCCTGAAGGAAATCGCGTTTGACGATGTTCATTGTCTTCACCGTCCACTGAGTCGCAATCTCTCCGGTCCGAAGAGTACCAGTCCTGCGCCCCCCCGCCATCGGTCGAAGGGCCTAAGGGCGCGCGGAACCCCTCCTGGGTCTAAAGGCCGATGCCGGTTCTTCGAGGGCCTGTTACCGTCTGTGGCAAGGACGATCGGCAGGAGGGATGGCCAATGGACATTCCGGGAGAGAGCGGACGCCCTGGCGAGGCTATGGCGATCGCGCTACTCAACACATACGGAATGGCTGCTGGATACGCCGTCCCGCAAGGGGGGACATCAGGTCCCGACGCCGCTCCACGTGCGCGTCGGGAGGGGCCCGCAATCGAGGGTGATGAAGAACACGGCCTGGGTGAGATCTTCGTCGGAGCCCTTCGCGTCGCAATCGCGCTGATGTGTGTCCTTGGGGCTCTCGCCGTCAGTCTCTACGCACTCTCCGTCATTTTGTGGTAATGCCCCGACCGGATCGCGTTGAGGACAGACACCGCGTCACAGCCGTGCGATTGAAGGGATGGAACATGGCCGGCCAGAAAGTCGTCGCCAAACGGGATCCAGGGAGGTCTGGCGACATGCCCAAGTATGTCATCGAAAGGGACGTTCCCAATGCCGGTAAACTATCCCCGCAAGAACTCCGTGCTCTATCGCAGAAGTCATGTGGCGTCCTGAGTAAAATGGGATCTCAGATACAATGGGTTCAGAGCTATGTGACTGACGATAAGATTTACTGCGTCTACATCGCTCCGAACGAGCAGATGGTGCGAGAACATGCAAAGCAGGGTGGATTCCCCGCTAACCGCGTCTCCGCGGTCAAGAATATGATTGACCCGACGACCTCGGAGTAGCTGCTCGAGAAGGACAGAGGAAGAAGATGCGGGAAAGGAAACTGCCGCCCTTCCTGCCCAACTACCTCCCCGCGCATGGAAACGCCTCCGCAACATAATGGCAAGCAACACTGTGGCCGTTGCCGATATCCTGGGCTGGGGGATCCACCTCTAGGCACGGGGTGAACGCGTGGGGGCACCGCTCGCGAAAGGGACACCCCGTCGCGGGCAGCGAGGTGGAAAGGTCCGCCCCGAGATCGCGACTCTGCATCAGCCATCCCGGCTCCAGCCGTGATCTCGAGCCGAGGAGCGCCTGCGTGTAGGGATGTTGGGCCCGTTCCAGGGGCATGCCTGGGGGCAGTACCTCAACGATCCGCCCGCCGAACATGACCGCGATCTTCGGAGCGATGTACCTGACGACGTGCAGGTCGTGGCTGATGAAGATCATGCTCAGGGCGAGCTGCGCCCGCAGGTCCGCAAGCAGATTGAGGATCTGCGCCTGGATCGACACGTCGAGCGCGCTGACGGGTTCGTCGGCGATCAGGACGTCGGGGTCGGCGGCGAGCGCCCGTGCGATGCAGATCCGCTGCCGCTGCCCGCCGGAGAAATCGGAGGGATACCGGTCGACGGCGCGGGCCGGCAGCCCGACCTGGTCCAAGAGTTCGTCGACGCGGCGGGCGACCCCGTCCCGGGCGGCCAGGCGGTGCACGAGCAACACCTCTCGGAGCGTCGATCCGACCGTGAGTCGCGGATTCAGCGACGAGTACGGGTCCTGAAACACCACCTGGATGCGCCGGCGCGAGCGCCGGAGGGGACCCGCGCCGAGCCCCGTCAGGTCGATCCCGTCGAGACGTACGCGGCCCGCGTCCGGTCGCTCCAGCAGCGCGAGGCAGCGCGCAAACGTGGATTTTCCGGATCCGCTCTCTCCGACGATGCCGACGGACTCCCCGCGCTCGAGGGAGAGCGACGCGTCCACGAGGGCGGGGCGCACGGCGTCGCGGACGCCCCGGCTGCCCGGCGCAGGCGACCATCCCCGCCGGTGCGCATAGGTCTTCGTCAGGTGCTCGGCGACGAGCAGCATCTACGCGCCGGCGCGGTCCGCCGCCGCGAGGCTGCCGCGTATTTCGTCCAGATGGTCGATCCGGATGCAGCGCGACCAGTGCCCCGGCGACGTCTGCGACATCGCGATCGGCGCCGCGCTGCAGGTATCTACCGCCAGCTCGCAGCGCGGGGCGAACACGCATCCCGGAGGTAGGCGCTCGGGGTCGGGTGGGGCCCCCGGGATCGCCCGGAGCCGCTCGCCGACCACGGCCTCGGGCAGGCTGTTCATCAGCCCGATAGTGTACGGATGCTCCGGCCGGAGGAGGACCGTGCGCGTCGGACCGAGCTCGACGAGCTCGCCAGCGTACATTACCCCGACGCGGTCGCACAGGCCGGCGACGACGCGGAAGTCGTGGGACACGAGCAGCAGGCTCATCCCTTGCTCGCGCCTGAGGGTGTCGAGGAGGCGCAGGATCTCGGCCTGGACGATAACGTCGAGCGCGGTCGTGGGCTCGTCGGCCAGCAGCAGGGTGGGGCGTGCCGCGAGCGCCATGGCGATGTGGATACGCTGGCGCATCCCGCCGCTGAACTCGTGGGGATAGGCGGCCGCGCGGCGCGCCGCATCGCGGATCCCGACGCGCTCCATCATCTCGAGCGCGCGCGTCCGGGCGGCGCGCGCGCCGAGCCCCTCGTGGGACCGGATCACCTGCGCGATCGCGTCCCCGACACGCAGAACGGGGTTGAGGGCGGTCATGGGGTCCTGGAAGATCATGGCGATGGTCGATCCCCGCAGCGCCTGCATTTCGGCCTCGGCGAGTTCCAGAAGCGAGTGGGCCCCGTACGTGACCCGACCGCCGCCCGTCGCTCCGCGCGGCAACAGCCTCAAGATCGCGCGGCAGGTGAGGCTCTTGCCGGATCCGCTTTCGCCCACCAGGCCGAACGCCTCGCCGGGGGCGATCTCGAACGACACGCCCCGCACGACTGGGCGACCGCCCCGAAACGCGACCGTCAGGGCCTCGACGCGCAGGACGTCTCTAGGACGCACGGACCCGGCGTACGATATCGGAGACGCTGTCGCCGATGAGGCTGACGAAGAAGCTCGTGACGATGATCGCGACCCCAGGGAAGATGACCACCCACGGCGCGGTGATGATGAAGTTCCGTCCCTCGGCGATCATCACGCCCCACTCCGGCGTGGGGGGTTGCACGCCGAGGCCGAAAAAGCCGAGCGACGCGCCGGCCAGGATGTCCAGCACGAAGTCGCTCATGCCGAAGACGAGCGCCGGCACGATCACGTTGGGCAGCAGATGCCGGAACATGATGCGGGCGTCGCTGTACCCGAGGCT
>DASSXJ010000211.1 GCA_035703895.1 bacterium
AAGGGTGTGATGCCGGGCCGGCGCGTCGCGCGTCTCTTCCGTGGAGAGTAAGGCCGGCCCTTGCAATCGTGCCAGCATCGCTGCCGGCGACAAGACGCGACTGCGGGCCGCCGCGATCTGGATGGCCAGGGGCATCCCGGCGAGCCGGTGCAGCAGTTCGGCGAGCGCCTGGGCGTCCGCGGGCGTGGGGGCAAAATCGGGCTGGACCAACCTGGCCCGCTCCAAAAAGAGCTCCGCGCTCGCTGCTCGGGCGACGCTCTCCGGGCTCGGCCGGGCGAGATCGGGCAACGCGAGTCCCGGCAAGATCATCACGTGCTCCAGCCGGAGATTCAGCGGCTCGCGGCTGGTGGTGAGCACTTTCAGGTGCGGGCAGGTGGCCACCAACTCGCCGACCCACAGCGCGGCGGGCAAAACGTGCTCGAAGTTATCCAGGACGAGCAGAACGCGGCGGTGGTGCAAGCATGCGGTGACCCGCTCCCGGGAGGAATGGGCCTTGGTTTCTCCGAGCTGCAACGCCTGGGCAATCGCGGCGTGAATGTGCGTGGGGTCCTGGATCGGCACCAGATCGACAAACCAGACGCCACCAGGAAAAGCCGACTCTACACTGCGGGCCGCGGCGACCGCCAGCCGCGTCTTCCCGACACCACCCGGACCCGTCAAGGTCAGGAGACGCACCGTATCGCCGAGGAGGTGCTGGCGGACAACCTCCAGTTCGCGGTCGCGGCCGATCAGAGGCGTCGGGTCAGACAGAAGCGGAACGCGCTGGCTCCCCGAGTCCTCGGTGGCCGTCCTCCGAGGCGCGCGATGAGATTCTCGACGTGGCTTGGGCATCCATAGCTCCCCAAGGGAGCGAGGGGAGACCGGCACACAATCCCGGGAAACACCGGTCCATCCCAAGGACGAAATGGCCGGGGGCGAACCACCGCGAACCACCGGGAATGAGTCCCAAGCACAATCCTAGCAAACGACACGGCCGGATGTAAAATAAGATCCCCGTGGCGGCGGGTGCCACCCGCCCATCTGGCCCTTTTGGACGGTCCCAATTGCCCGATCGGACGACTAGCCGCCGTCCTTCGACTATGCCAGGCTACAGGTGGAGCGAACAAGGTGCTGGAGGCAGCTCACGTGTCATTGCCCGATACGTAGAGGAGCGTGCTGCAATGGAGAGCGTGGGGATTTTGAAGGCGACGAAACCGGGATCCGACGGCGCGGCCGTCGCCGGCCCATCCTGGGGCGATCCAATGCACAATGCCCCGAGCCCGGCGGATCGAGCCCGATTCGAGCAGGTGATCGGGGAGCAGTTGGATGGACTCTACCGCTCCGCCCGCCGCCTCACGCGGAACCAGGCCGCGGCCGAAGATCTGGTGCAGGAAGTCATGCTCAAGTCCTGGCGGTCCTTCCACACGTTTCAAGAGGGCACCCGCGTCCGGGCGTGGCTCCATCGCATCCTGATGAACGCGTTTTTCGATGCCCATCGCAAGCAGACCCGGGAACCAGAAGTCGTGGAGCAGAACGATATCGACGACTTCTACTTCTACGACAAAGCAAGCGAGGGCGCGGCGCGGCGTGAGGCGGGCAACCCCGAGGCCCTGCTCGATCAGATCATGGACACCGAGGTGCTCCGCAGCCTCGATGCGCTGCCGGTGCACTACCGATCCGCGATCCTCCTGGCCGATGTGGAAGGGTTCAGCCACAAGGAAATCGCAGACATCCTGAGTATCCCCCCAGGGACGGTCATGTCGCGGCTCTTCCGCGGACGGCACCTCCTGCAACGGGAGTTGTGGGAGTTTGCCAAGAACCGGCACCTTGTCAGCGGAGACGCACATTGAAGAGCGCACGATGGCTCAATCCGCCGATATCGTGAGCGTCGAACACCGCGAAGACGGAGCGGCTCGTATGGTCAGAACCACCCTTGCCGCCGCGGCTGCCGAAGTCGCCCGCCGTGACAGGGTCATGGCCAGACTCATGAAGACGACCGGTCCCTTCCGCCTGCCGCGGCCGACCAAGGACCACTTCGCAGCTCTCGCCGAGAGCATCCTCTACCAGCAACTGGCCGGAGCCGCGGCGGCCGCGATCCACCGACGATTCGTGGCGCTCTTCGACGGTGACCTCTCTCCCGAAGCCGTCCTGGCCCTTCGTCCCAAGAAGCTTCGGGCCGCCGGGCTCTCGGGGAGCAAGGTCGCATCCATCCGAGATCTCGCAGCGAAGGTCGCCGACGGAACCGTCCCCCTTCATCGCATCGGCAGGCTCCCCGACGAGGAGATCATCACGCAGCTGTCGGTTGTCCGGGGCATCGGGCGGTGGACCGCCGAGATGTTCCTGATCTTCCAACTGCGCCGGCTTGACGTGTGGCCGGTCGAGGACTATGGAATTCGCAAGGGCTACTCGCTGGCCTACGGCCTGCGGAACCTCCTGACGCCGAAGCAGCTCCAGGTCAAGGGCGAACGGTTCCGGCCCTACAGGACGGTGGCAGCCTGGTATTGCTGGCGGGCCGTCCACGAACAACGAAAACCGCGCCGGTGACCATCTTCCGGCCACACAGCATTGGGTCGGTGCTCACTTGATCCCCGTCGTGGCGATTCCTTCGGTCAGCAACCTCTGAAAGGGCAGGAAAATAATAAAGATCGGAACCAGGCTCAGCACCGACATGGCGAACAGCGGGCCCCATTGGGACGCTTCGTTGAAATCGAGAAAGAGATTGAGGCCCAGGGGTACCGTGTACATGGCGGGCTTCGTCAAGTAGAGCAATGGTCCCAAAAAGTCGTTCCACGAGGTGATGAATGTGAAGATGCCCGTGGTCGCCATCGCGGGCACGGACAGCGGAGCCACGATGCGCAAGAACAGCTGCCAATGCCCGCACCCGTCGATGATCGCCGCCTCGTCCAGCTCCCTCGGCACCCCGCGGATGAACTGAACGATCAGGAAGACGAAGAACCCGTCGACCGCCAAGAGGCGCGGCACCACCAACGGCAGGTACGTGTCCAGCCATCGGAAATGCAGGAAGAGAATGTACTGGGGAATGATCAGCACCTGGTGAGGCAGCATGATGGTCAACAGCATGATCGCGAAGAGGACGGCTCGAAACCGGAACCGCAACCTCGCGAACGCATACGCCGCCAGCGTGCACGAGCAGACGTTCCCGATAACGGCCAAGCCGGCGATGATCAGGGAGTTCGCGAACAGCCGGGTGAAGGACAGGTTCTGGAGCGGATACCAGCCGCGTTGGTAGTTAGAAAAAGTCCAGGAGGTCGGCAGCAATCCGGCGTTGACGAAGATCTGAGCGCTGGGCTCGAACGAAGCGCCTATCATCCAGAATAACGGATAGAGCATCACAATCAGTAGGGCGATCAGCAGCACCTGGCGGGCCCCCACCCCCAGAACGCTTTGCTTCCAGGCGGTGCCGGGCAGGCGTCCCTCGTGGATCGCGGCGATGTCCATGCTGCCTACCCTTGGTCTCCGTAGTACACCCAGTACCGCGCGCTGAGGAATGCTCCCCCTGTCAGGGCGGCGATCACGATCACCAGGACCCATGCCATGGCTGCAGCGTAGCCCATATTGTAGTGCACGAACCCTTGCTGATAGAGATAGAGGGCGTATAGGAGCATCGAACCGGCAGGTCCCCCCGTGCCGTTGCTCACCACGTAGGCGGGAGTGAAGACCTGGAATGCCCGGATCAATCCCAAGACCGCGTTGAAGAAGATCACCGGCGACAGCATGGGAATAGTAATGTGCCAGAACCGTCGCCACCAGCGGGCGCCGTCTACCGCCGCGGCGTCATACAGGCTCTCCGGGATCTGGCGAAGGCCGGCCAGGAAAATGATCATGGTAGCCCCGAACTGCCAGACATTCAGCGCCACCAGCGTGTACAGCGCGGTGCTCGGGCTGCCGATCCAACTCTGCCCCCGGATGTGGACCAGCGCGAGTATCTGGTTGAGCATGCCGCCGATGCCAAACACCTGCCTCCACAGGACGGCGATGGCCACGCTCCCGCCGAGCAGGGAGGGCAGATAGAACAGCGCCCGGTACAGGGTCAGGCCGCGCAGCCCACGGTTCAGCAGCAGCGCCAGCGCCAGCGAGATCACGAGAACGGAGGGAACCGAAACGACGACGTAGAGGACCGTCACGCCGAGCGATTGCATGAAGCTGGGATCACCCGACACCATCCGCTGATAGTTCGCGATCCCCGCCCATCTGGGGGTGGACAACAGGTCATAGCGAGTAAACGACAGGGCGAGCGATGCGAGGAGCGGGCCGAGGGTGATCCCCACCAGCCCGAGTAGCCACGGAGCCAAGAACACATACGCGACGAGGTCATCCCGACGACGCGCTCCCGCCCTGCCCCGCCGGCGCGGTCTCGCCGACGCCACCGCCGACTCAAGCTCGACCGCTATATCCGCCCCCCGCCCAGCCGATGCCACCGGTCTCCACCCACCTGGACCCCTCGGCGTGAGGAGCCCGTCTGCCTAGCTCGTGGCTGCGTTGGCCTGGGAGAAGAAAGCGTCGACGGCGGACTCGACGGTCGCCTTCCCGAAGGCCACGTTCGAATAGTTATTCGCGATGGCTTGGACGACCGCGGTGTAATTAGGCGGGAAGTCGACGATGGTGGGCCTGCCGGCGATCACTCCTTTGATGAACTGAAGGTACTCCTTCGTGGCCGGCGACCCTGCGCCGGTCTCGGCAATCTGAGCGTCCAGCAGCTTAGTCACGGTCACCGCGCCGTTGCTCGAGGCATAGGCCTTCGCACCGTCGGGGTCATTGGTGAAGAAATTGATCCAGGCCGCGGCGGCGGGAATATTGGTGCAGTTGGCCGCGATGGATAAGCCGTTATTCACGAGCACCTGACCGTTGCCGCTGGGGCGCCGTGGAAAGGCGGCCAGCCTGAGCGTCCCCTTGCCGCTTGCCGTGAGCGGCGCCTGAATTGCGGGCAGCTGGTTTGCCGGCCGCTGGTCGAACATCACTTTCCCGAGTGTGATGTACCCCTGCTGGTTGTCGGTCGGCTCTTCCTGCATCATGGCCGCCGGGACCGTGGCACCCGCCTTGCGGAGCGTCTCCCACCAGTTCCAGTACTGCACCATCAGCTCTTTTGAGAAACCCAGCTTCCCACTCTTGGAAAAGACGGGCTGGCCGTGAGAAGACACCCACGCCCACCACTCGGCGTCGCCGCCGCCGCGCAGATCGCCGGCGTACACACCGGCCGGCATCTTGTCTTTTGCGTCCAAAAGCCACTTCTGCAGCTGCTCCCACGTCATGTCCGGTGGCAGTGGCGCCAGGCCTGCCTTCTCCGCTATGGAAGCGTTGTATATCCAGTTGTTGGTAGCCGAGCCGGTAGGCACCATATACAGCTTGCCATCCCGCCCCCTACCGGAGTCGACGAGGACTTTGGGCATCCCAGACACGTCAATCGCGCCTGACTGGACCAGGTCATCGAGCGGCCGGAGGACATTCCGTGTGGCATACACGGCCAAGTACCGGACCTGCATCTGAGGCACATCCGGAAGATTGCGTGCGGCGGCCTCGACGGTGAGCTTCTGCCAGTAGGTGTTAAAGTCACCCACCGGCTGTCCCTGGATTTTCGCCTTGGGGTACTTCTGCTCGAATAGCGCCATGACCGCCTGCGTCTTCTGGCTCCGCTCCCCGGTTCCCCACCAGGTGAAGCTGATCTCCCCCTCAACCGGCCCCTTCCCGGCCGCCGGCCCGGCGTTCGCGCTCTGCGCACTCACGGCCTCGAGGAGCGACGCCAGCCCACCGCTCGATGCCAGCACGGTCGCCCCCTTGCCCGCCAGAGCGAGGAAGTCACGCCGGCTCCGGGGTGTCCCGATCGAAGGACCGTCAGAATCGGCTGAGATGAATGCATCCATCGCGATCACCTCCCCCGAGAATCTCATCTGATCCCTAAGTGTGCGCCCGTCTCACAAGCCTTCATAGAAGGCTTCCATCTCTTCCACCGCCACGGTCTCGTCCAGCGGCATCCCCAAACGCTGATAGAGCTGGCGCCGCTTCATCGCATCGGCGATCAAGATGCTTTTGGCGATCCGGACCACCTCATCCGCCACCTCTACGGGAACGACGACGCAGCCGTCGCCATCACATCCGATGATATCGCCCGGACGAACAAGGACACCGCCACACGCAACCGGCTCGTTCACTCCGGCAAAGGTCACGCGTCCTGGGATGATGGTCCGGCCCCGTCCGCGACAGGCGACGGGGGTCTTCTGCAAGATCAGCTCATCTGTATCCCGCGCGTAGCCGTCCGTGACCACCCCCACCGCGCCCTTGGCGGTGATGTCCAGCGCGTTGTTCGAACCCCAGATGCCGGTCTCGGGGCATCCCTCTGTCGCAGTCACGACGACGCAGCCTGATCTGACGGCGCTCGCGATCTCCAGGCGTCCGTGCTCGGCAAACCAGATCGCGTGCGACCGTGCCGTCAAGGCATCGGTGGCTGAAAGACTCGGCATACGCACGTTGGCCGGCAGCGCACGCAGCGTGACAGCCGGGCCCCAGAACCGCATACCCTGCCAGAGGGGCCTGATGCGCTCGTCCATCAGCGTCAAGTCCTGTCTGCCCACCGAATCGAGTGCGTCGACCACATCGGTCGTCCGGAGGTACTTGAATCTGCCGGCCAGTGCGTAGGTGTCGGTCATTCCCTGCTCCGCCTCCTATCTGGTTGGGTGGGTACCGCCGCCCCACATGATCACGGCGGTGGGTTGACCGTTGAACGAGCGCATGATGTACTTTGAATCATGCGGGTGACTATCCTCCTCAGGAACGCCGACCGGGCGATGGAACCCGGCGTGGTGGCCCACGGAGTACGTGGCTTAACCGCGACTGCGTGGCTGGATACGATGTAATTGACGAGAGTGGGAGGGAGCGCGCAGATGGATCCGGATCGACAGCGGTTGCTCAACCTGTACAAGGATCTCCGCGTGACGGATGTTGCCGACGGGCTTGACATGCTTGGCTATCAGGACATTGGACTCATGGATCCCGCGATCCGCCCTCTCGCTCGCGACACGGTGAGTTTCAAGCATCGTTTGGTAGGCTTCGCACACACGCTTCGGTACGTTCCGACCTCTCATCCGGTCACCGCACGTACTCCGGCCGAGATGAGAGAATTCATCCGTAGTTGGTATCGGGATCTGGCTCCGGGCCCACAGATGGAGATCCACACCGGCGACATCATTGTGATCGATGGGACGGACACACGCGTCGGCTTCGTAGGGTCCAACAATACCTTGGGGTGGATCGTGCGGGGCGCGTTTGGAGTCGTCACCAACGGTGGAGCACGCGATACCGACGAATTGATTAGACAAGGCTGCCGAGTGTACTCCGCGCGCATCGAGAAGACGATTCGGCCGGCCCGCCTTGAGTTCAATGCCGAGCAAGAACCGGTGAACTGCGGGGGTGTTCTCGTCAAGCCGGAGGACGTGGTGGTGGCGGACGGCGACGGCGTCGTCGTCGTGGCGCGCGGGTTGGCGGAGGAGGTTGCGAAGTACGCTCGAGAGGTAGCCGACGGCGACCGAGAAAAGCGGCGCGCTCTGTTCAAACAGGCCGGCCTAGCGGAGGACGATACCGTGATCCCCCTGTCGGAGATCAGCCGGCGGTAGCGAATGGATACATAGCCTTCCACGCGGCCTGGCTGCGCTCGCGATCGTTGTGGGCTTCATCGTCTCATAATCGGGACGCACGCGGTACACGTGTCTTCGCCGGCGGATCAACGGAAGGATGTGATCTGAGGAGGAGGCCCGATGAATCCAGATGTGCAACAGGTGCTCGATCGCGTCGAACCTGCCGCCATCGTCGACTTTGCCAGTCAACTCATCCGCATCCCGAGCTTCAAAACCGAGGAAACGCCTTTGGCTCAGTGGTTGGCCGATTACTTCTCGACGCGCGGCTATCAGGTTGAGCTTCAGGAGGTGGAGCCAGGACGGTACCAGACGATAGCCACTTTGAAGGGAAGCGGTGGGGGCAAGAGCCTCATGTTTAACGGCCATATGGACATCGATCCTCTGGCCATGGGATGGAAGCGCGACCCCTGGACTCCCTTCGTGGAAGGCGACCGCCTCTACGGTGCGGGCATATTCAACATGAAGGGCGGCGACGCCTCGATGATCATGGCGGCTGAGGCCATCCGTCGATCGGGGATGAAACTCAAAGGGGATCTCGTGCTCGCCTGTGTGGTTGGCGAGTTGCAAGGCGGGATCGGTACGGTGCATTTGCTGGACAAGGGGTTACGAACGGATATGGCTGTAGTGCCTGAGCCTTACGGTGCGCACAATGTTATTAGCACTCATGCCGGTGTTGTTGAGATGGCCATATCGACTATTGGTTTCTCGCAGCACATAAGTAAAAAGCAGCATGCGGTCGATGCGATCGCGAAGATGATGACGGTGATCCCGGCCTTACAACGTGTCAGGTTTCGCTTTTCGCCGCGCGCGGATCTGCCGGATCTCCCTCTCTTGAGTGTCGGATGCATCATTGGAGGACGAGGGCGCGATCATGACCTCAAGGGACCCAACTACACGTGCGATTATTGCACGATCTTGATCGACGTCCGCTTCTTGCCCAGCCAGACCTCTGAGACAGTCCTGGAGGATGTCCGGAAGGTGCTCGACGCTCTCCAGGCGGAGGACCCAGATTTCGCCTATGAGATTGTGATGCCACCCCCTGGAAAGTTCAAAGCCCTGCGGGTGATCATGGAGCCTACCGACGTTCCTCATGATGAGTATATCGTCCAGTCGATCGCTCGACATTACCGTGAGGTCACGGGGGATGTCCCGCGAACAGTCGGGACCATCCTGCCCCTTTCATATGGAGGGGATGACACCTGCCACCTCTGGCGTGCGGGAATTCCTTGCGTACTGTACGGTCCCGAAGGGGTCGAAGGAACGAGGGAAGAACCGGACAACTGCATTTTCATCAGCGAAATGGTCCTCGCGACGAAGGTGCTCGCCTTGACGGCGGTTGATGTGTGTAACGCACCCGTTGCCAAATAGCGCTGCAGGAAACGCGGGAACGCGGAAGGAACCAGGACACTTGTATTTTGTCAGGGACAGTGTGCGTGCGATAGGAGTCTGAGCCCTCACGATCGGTTTCGTCATGTAGGCCAACTTGCGCGTAAGGGGGGAGTGGCCGATGACGACTGACGAACTGGTCCGGCAGTATAAGGCTGGGCAGATAACCCGGCGGGAATTGGTACGGGATTTGATGCTGCTGGGGTTATCCGGCTCGAGCATAGGCGCTGTGCTGGTCGGAGACACTGTTGCCGCCTCCCAGCTGAAGGCGGCAAGCCCTCCTCGGCCTAAACGCGGGGGAACGGTCGTCGTGGGCGTCTATCAGGAAGCCAACAGCCTCAACTGGCTTCTGACCGGCGGACCTTTTTCCTTCGCTACGATGGAGTTGTTCCCCATGTTTGAGCCGATGCTGCGAGTCAACACCAAGGGAGAGCTGGAACCCGCGCTGCTTGCCGAGGTGCCGACGTTGAAGAATCACGGTATCTCGGCCGACGGCCTCACCTACACGCTGCGCCTGCGACCTGGCCTGAAGTGGGCGGACGGCCATCCCTGCACCATGAGGGATTGGGCATTCACCTGGAAGTGGATCATGAATCCAAAGAACGGAGCTCAGATCACCTCTGGTTGGAACAAGATTGCAAGTATCCAGGTGAAGAACGATATTACCGCGATCGTCAAACTGCACGAGCTGTACGTGCCGTTTCTTGCAGACGTGTTGCCTGATTTGCCCATGCTTCCGGAGCATGTCCAGAGCACGATGACCACTCAGGCATTTGGACGTAAGCCCGTAGGGAACGGACCGTTCAAATTTGTTGAATGGGTCTCGGGTGACCACATTACCATGGAACGAAACCCACTGTACTGGCGCGAACCCAAGGCTTGGTTGGACAGAATTATCTTTAAAGTCGTCCCCGACCGTAATACGGTCATCGCTCAGGCAAAAACGGGGGATATTGACATCGGCGCGGACTATACCGAAGCTCAGATTCCAGAGATGTCCACTGTCCCCAGCGTGACCCTCTCGATTACCCATCCCCCCATCTATGAACGTTACCATTTCACAATGGTGACGGCCGAGGATATTAAGAAGCCGCATCCTATTTTCGGAGACATACGAGTACGCAAGGCGGTGACCCTGGCCATTGACCGCCAGACCATCATCAACAAGATCCTGTTCGGGAAAACCAAGATCGCCAAGAACGAGCTAGACAATACTCCGTATGAGAATACGGCCATCACACCAGATCCCTTCGACCCGCGACAGGCGATGGCGCTCTTGGATGAAGCCGGCTGGAAGCCAGGCCCTGATGGCATGAGGGCGAAGGGTGGTGTACGCCTCAGCGTTACTCACGGCACCACCGCCGGCAATCAGACCCGCGAGACAATCCAGGCTCTTGTCCAGGCGAATCTCAAAGATGTCGGGATTGAAATGAAGATTGCGAATGCGCCCGCTTCGACTTTTTTCGGCAGCTTCGCCGAGGGAGGGGGGGCGTGGTCGCGAAAGCTGGACATGGTGGGATTCACCGACGGCCTGCAGACTACGGATCCAAACATACGGCTCGATTGGCACAGCGAGGAGATACCGACGAAAGAACACCCCCACGGGAACAATGCAAGCGGACTGGCCGATCCAGCGCTTGATAAACTGTTGGATGCCCAACTTAAAGAACTCGATGATGCCAAACGAAAAGAATTACTGCTGAAAGCGCAGAAGATTATCCACGACGACTATCCGATGGTGCCGATGTACGACCGGTCGAACATCAACACGATACACAAGCGCACCCACGGCGTGCATCCCACGGACTTTGCTGGGATAACCGGCGTATGCTGGAACACGGAGCAGTGGTGGGTAGAGTAGCAGCAACAGGTGAAGGGCAGCGCCATTTTTCGACTGCTTGAGGAAGTTCATGAGAGATGATACGCTTCATTATTCGCCGATTGATACAATTCGTTCCCCTACTCCTCATCATCTCGCTGCTCGCCTTTCTCTTGATCCGGTTGAGCGGCGATCCGATGTCGATGTATGGGGTCAACTCCAGCATGTCGGCAGAAGATCGCGCGCGGATAATCACCCTTCACGGTTGGGATAAGCCGAAAATCGTCCAATATGTGTACTGGCTTCGCGATGCGGTGAGAGGCGATTGGGGCAATTCGTTGTTCACGTACCAGCCCGTCACCACCATGATCTTGGAACGGTTGCCAAATACGCTCATTTTGATGGGCACCGTGTATCTCGTCACCCTCCTCGTTTCAATTCCGCTGGGCATATATTCGGCAATTCATCAGTATTCTCTGGCGGATCACCTCATCACGGGGCTCGCCTTCTTCGCATTCGCCCTGCCGACCTTTTGGCTCGGGCTCATGTGCATTATGCTTTTTTCCGTCAAGTTCAAGCAATGGGGGTTCCCCTCTCTTCCGGCCGGCGGTATGTACAGCCTAGCGAAGGGACCGAGTGTCTTTGAGGTGTTCCAGCACTTAATCATGCCTGCCTTTGTGCTCACGATCGTTTCTCTCGCCACGTATGTGCGTTACTTACGCGCAAGCATCCTTGATGTGCTGCGCCAGGAGTATATTCGTACCGCCCGTGCCAAGGGTGTGGGCGAGAGGCGCATATTGTGGATCCATGCGTTCAAGAATGCCTTGATCACGTTAGTGACGCTCATGACCTTGGACATGTCCCGCATTTTTTCAGGGGCGCTCATTACTGAGCAGGTCTTTGCGTGGCCAGGCATGGGTCGGCTTTTCGTGGACCACGCGACCCGAGCAGATTATCCTGTCTTGATGGGCTTGGTGATGGCGGTTTCTCTCCTCGTGATGCTCTTTAACCTCGTTGCGGATATCACCTACGCGTATCTTGATCCTCGAGTGCGATTTGGTTAAACCTGTGTAACATGAATCAGACGCTTGTGATGCAGCACTCCCACGAAGGCTACCTGGTTCGGAGCCTCCGACAACTCGCATGGGAGCGCTTTCGTCGCCACCGACCTGCGCTTTTCGGGCTCTCTGTGCTGTTCATCGAGATATCGATCGCGGTCCTTGCTTCGTTCTTCGTCTCTCAAGACCTGGCTCTTCGTCCTCAGCCGACGAGCATTTTGCGGACCCCTTCGGGAATGCATTTTCTAGGTACAGACGAGGCCGGCCGGGATGTCTTGGCCCGGCTTATTTATGCCAGCCGCCTCTCCCTCACCGTTGGCTTCCTGGCCGTGGCCGTCGCGCTTTCCGTCGGGACCGGTTTGGGAGCCGTTGCCGGCTATCGCGGCGGATGGATTGACAATCTCCTGATGCGGTTTACCGATGCCATGCTCAGCATTCCCATTCTGTTCATCCTCATCGCGCTAACCGTCTTTTTGGGTCCCAGCGTCCGGACGATTATCCTGGCCATTGGCATCCTCAGTTGGATGGATTTGGCGCGTATCATTCGCGCCAACTTCCTGTCATTACGGGAAAAAGAGTTCGTCGAGTCCGCCCGGGCGCTTGGGGCCCCGGACCTATCGATATTGCTCCGACACCTCCTTCCAAACACGCTCGGCCCCATTGTCGTCGCCGGGACGCTGGGCGTCGGCAATGCGATGTTGGCCGAGGCAGCCGTGAGCTATTTGGGACTCGGTGTGCAGCCGCCTAATCCAAGTTGGGGCAACATGCTTTTCAACGCGCAAAGTTACCTGTGGAACGCTCCGTGGTTGGCGCTGTATCCGGGTTGCATGATCCTGATCACGGTCTTGTCGATCAACTTCGTGGGTGATGGGTTGCGAGACGCCCTCGACCCGCGAATGACAGTACGGGATTGAATGGATGAGGCTGAGCAGGCGGAGCACAGCCCCAAACATTCCGTCCGAAGCTTCGGAAGGAGGAACCCCCGTGTCCCCTAGCGTGAACCCCGTACCAGTGGGCCGTGCGACGTTCCTCGATGTGCCGCGTTGTACGGACCCGAGTACGATCGATGCGCATGTCGCGATCATCGGGGTCCCGTTCGGCGTCCCATACGACCTGGACTATTCAACAATGGCGAGCATCGGCCCCCGTGCGATCCGTGAGCAATCGACGCACTACGCCCCTCGGTATCTGACCCATTACGACTACGACTTTGCTGGGGAACTGTTCGGCGGCCGTGGGGTGAAAATCGTCGACTGCGGCGATGTGACGATGGTACCTGGGCGATGGGTGGAAAACTCGAGGATGGCAACTGCGACGATTAAAACCATCGTCGACCGCGGCGCCGTGCCCATCGTCCTTGGAGGTGAGCATTCGACCCCGATCCCCGTCATGCGTGCCTACGAAGGGCGCGGGCCGATGTGCGTGGTGCAGATCGACGCTCACATTGACTGGCGAGATGAGATCGACGGCGTCCGCGAAGGGCTGAGCAGTACGATGCGCCGAGCTTCCGAGTTGCCGTGCGTGAAGGGCATGGCCCAGATTGGGATCCGAGGCTTCGGCAGCGCTCGGAAGCGAGAATTCGATGATGCTCGCGAGTACGGATCGGTCCTTGTTGGAGCGGAAGAACTGCATCGGGTAGGGGCCGAGGACGTTCTCCGCCGCGTGCCGGCTTCAGATCGCTACTACATTACGCTCGATGCGGACGGCCTCGACCCGAGCATCGCGCCAGGCGTGTGGAACCCAGCATTCGGTGGCGTCACATACTACGAGGCGACCAACCTGCTCCGAGGCATCGCCGCAAAGGGAAGGGTTGTGGGGTTCGACGTTGTTGAGATAGTGCCAAGCGCCGATGTACAGAACATGACGAGCCGGCTCGCTGCGCGGCTGATCATGAACCTCATCGGCGCTATGGCTCACGAGGGTCAAATCGGTTAAGACTGCCCTCCGGCAATCGCCCCGAGGAGCGGCATGGTTCTTCCACGAATGTAGCCCACAATAGGCCGTTGCAGGAGACGGCGCGAGTGCCGGGGAGCACGGGAGAGATAATGATGCCCAAACCGCGCCACCGGGTCGGCCGGGCCAGGCCGGAAGCCGCATCACCCACCCTCGGCGCGCTGCCGCCCACGGTGCTGTCCGATCCGGTGCCGCTGATCGGCCGGGAGCACGAACTGGAGGCCATTCGGACGCACCTCCTCGGCGAGTCCGTGCGTCTCGTGACGTTGACGGGGCCGGGGGGCATTGGGAAGACGCGTCTGGCCCTGGCGGCGGCCCGGTATGTCCAACCGGCGTTCCGGGACGGGGTGTGGTTCGTCGACCTTGCCCCGCTCAACGACCCTGCCGAGATCGACGTGGCCATTAGCCAGGCTTTGAAGATCAAGGAGGCCGCCGCGCTCTCCCCGGCGGAGCGAGTCGCTGCGTATCTCCGGGACCGCCACCTCCTGCTGGTCCTGGATAACTTTGAGCATCTCTTGCCTGCGGCGGCTCGGGTGGCGGCGCTGTTGGCCGCATCACCGCAACTCAAGGTCCTGGTCACAAGCCGCGCACCCTTGAAGCTCCGCCTAGAGCATCGGCTGCCGGTCGGGGGGCTGGCCCTGCCGGACCTGCGCACACTGGACCCCGCTGCGATGATGCAGGCACCCGCGGCGGCGCTCTTCCTGGAGCACGCCCGGCGCATCCAGCCAGATCTGGCGCTCACCCCGGCGGACACGCACGCCCTCGCCGAGCTCCTGCACCGGCTCGACGGCCTCCCCCTTGCGATTCGGATCGCCGCGGCTCGCAGTCACGTCCTGTCCCCGACGGCGATGCTGGCTCGGCTCCAGGGGCAGGCCCTTCTGTCCACGGAAGAAGCGCGGGATGTGCCGGTGCGGCATCACACCCTCCGCGACGCCATGGACTGGAGTTATGGCTTGCTCAGCGCCGCCGAGCAGGCGGCCTTCCGCCAGCTGGGTGTCTTTGTGGGGGGTGGATCCCTGGAGGGGGCGGAGGCAGTCCTGCAGGACACCGAGACCTCGCCCACATGGGCCATCCTCGCCCTGCTGGTGGATAAGAGCCTGGTGCAGGCCGACGTGCTCGCCGGCGACGACCGGCGCTACCGGTTGCTCCAGCCGGTGCGCGAATACGCGCTGGCGCGCCTTGCCGGAAGTGGAGAGCTGGGCACGACCCGGGAGCGGCACGCGCGGCACTACCTCGCCCTGGCGGAGCAGGCGGCTGCGGCGGGTTGGGGCCCCGAGGAAGACGCCTGGTTCCGGCGGTTGGAGACGGAGCACGAGAACCTCCGGGCGGCGATGCGGTGGGCGGCGGAGCGAGGCGACGGCGAGTTCAGCCTGCGCCTCACCGGAGCGCTCGCCGACTTCGACTTCTGGTCGGTCCACGGCTACCTGCGCGAGGGACGGCGCTGGCTCGAAGAGGCGCGGGCCTTGGGTGCCGACGCTTCTCCATTCCTTCGAGCCAGAGCGATCGCGGGCGAGGGTAACCTCGCGCGGCTCATGGGCGACTACCCTCAGGCCCGGGCCCTGCTGGAGGAGGCGCTGGCCCTCGCCGAACCCCTCCACAACCTAGCCCTGATGGCCCGTATCCTCTGGCGCCTCGGTGCCGCCGACGCACTCCAGGGTCACGTCGGCGACGCGCGGGCGCTGCTGGAACGGAGCGTGGCGCTGGGCCGGGAGGCGGGGGCACCCGAGACGGCGATCGCGTTGGTGATCCTCGGACGGACGTTCGCGTTGCTCGAGGACCTGGAGCGCGCCGAGGCCACGGTGACCGTGGGTCTGAGCCTGGCTCGTACCGCTGACAGCGCGCACATGACGGCGTTCGCCCTCACCAACCTCGCGCAACTCAAGCTGAGGCGCCGGGATTACGCCGCTGCGTCCACCCTCGGCGCGGAGGCGCTCCGCCTGGCCCGGGCGCTGGAGTACCGATGGGGCATCACGCATGTCGTCGGAATCGCCGCTCTTGTAGATGGGCACCACGGCGACGTCGAGCGGGCCGTGCGTCTCTTGGCGGCCGTGGATTCGTGGAGCGAGTGGACTGGCGAGGTCGTGAGCCCCATGTACCACGACCCCGCGGCCTATGCCGCCCTCCACACGCGGGCGCGCCAGCAGATGGGCGAGGCGGCGTACCGCGCCGTGGTGGCGGAGGCGCGGGCGATGTCGGTGGACCAGATTGCCGACCTGGCCCAGGCGTGTCTCGAGCCGTCCGCGCCGCGCAGCTCGGATGGCACCGCCGCAGCCCACTCCGGCCTACAGCTCAACGACCGCGAGCGCGCCGTCCTGCGGTTCGTCAGCGAGGGGCTGCCGAACAAGCAGATCGCCACCGCGCTGAGCATCGGCGAGCGCACGGTGAAATCGTACGTCGCCTCGGCGATGAACAAGCTCGGCGCCGACAACCGCGC
>DASSXJ010000212.1 GCA_035703895.1 bacterium
TGGCCGAGTCGTGGACCACGAGCCCGGACGGGAAGACCTGGACGTTCAGGCTGCGCAAAGGCATCCGGTTCCACGACGGCGTGGAGTTCACGGCAGACGACGTGGTTTTCAACATGGAGGCGGCGTTTACTCCGGGCGTTCAGACGAGCCGCCGCGACGTGCTCACGATCGCCGGCAAGCCCATCAAATGGCGGAAGATAGACGCCTACAGCGTTGAGTTCAAGACCGAGGAGCCGTTCGGGCCGTTTCTGCGGACGGTGACCTTTGGTATCCTGCCCAAACACAAGCTGGAGGCGGCGCTTGCGGCGGGCCCGGCAGAGTTCAACAAGACCTGGGGGGTGAACACGCCCCCGAGGGACATCGTGGGGACGGGGCCGTTTATCATGCAGTCGTACGTCCCCGGGGAGCGCATCGTCTTCCTTCGAAACCCCAAGTATTGGAAAGTGGACGCGGACGGGAACCGGCTCCCCTATCTCGCCCGTCACGTTCATATGATCGTTCCCAATCTCGACACGTCGCGGTTGAAGTTCCAGGCCGGTGAGACGGACGTCTACGCGGTGCGCCCTAAGGAGTTTGCGGAGTTCAAGGCCGGCGAAAAGTCCGGCAAGTACACCATCTATGAACCCGGCCCGGCGGCGGGAACGGAGTTTCTCGTCCTCAACCAGAACCCGCAAGGCGTCAAGCCCCCCAAGCTGACCTGGTTCTCAAACACCAGGTTCCGGCAGGCGATCTCCTACGCCATCGACCGGGGCGCGATCGCCAACCAGGTTTACGGTGGGCGGGCCCACCCACAGTTCGGCCCGGTGACTCCCGCCAACAAGTTCTTCTTTAACCCTAAGGTCATGCCGTATCCCTACGACCTGCGGCGGACGGAGGTGTTGCTGGCCGAAGCCGGGTTTAAGAAGGGGCCCGACGGCGCCCTCCGGGATGCCTCCGGTAATGTCGTGGAGTTTTCGCTGTCCACGAACAGCGAAAACACCGAGCGGGTCGCCATTGGCAATCTCGTCCGCCAGGACTTCGCCAAGCTAGGGATCAACGTCACCTTTGCCCCCGAGGCGTTCAACACGCTGGTCGGGAAGCTCACGGGGACGTTCAACTGGGAAGCGATCATCCTGGGCTTCACCGCGGGGCTCGATCCGCACACCGCCCAAAATATCTGGAAATCCACCGGGTCGCTCCACGAATGGCATCCCAAAGAAGAAAAGCCAGCCACGACGTGGGAAGCGGAGATCGACCGGCTCTTCGATCAGGCTGCAACGACGGTCGACCAAAACCGGCGGAAACTACTCTACGGCCGCTGGCAGGAGATCGTCGCCGAGCAGCAGCCGTTGATCTACTTCGTCAACACCCTGACCTCGACAGCGGCCCGGAATACGCTTGCCAATATCCGACCGTCCCCCTTCTCGTTCGGGGCGGGCGGAGTCGGATGGAACATCGAGCAGATCTTCTACACGGTCCCGTTCAGGTAGCCGGTCGCATGACGTCGTCCACGTAGCACCGGGGCCGGGCGGATGTGGCGCTACATCGCGCGCCGGGGCATCAACTTGATCCCCCTGCTGTTCGGAATCTCGCTCCTCTCGTTTATCGCCATCCAACTCTCGCCGGGGGATTTCCTCGCCGAGGTCCGTCTCAACCCCGTGGTCTCCCAACAGACGGTGGACGAGATGCGCCGCGACTTCGGTCTGGACCAACCGATCCATGTCCAATACGCGAAATGGCTGTGGCGGGTCCTTCACCTGGACTTCGGCTACTCCTTCGCCTTCCAGGTGCCTGTGATGTGGCTGATCAGGTCTCACCTGGTCAACACGCTGATCCTCAACATTGCCGCGCTTGCCATCGCCTGGCTGCTCGCCATTCCGATCGGGATCCACGCGGCGACGCGTCAGTACTCGGTGACGGACAACACTTTCTCCCTCGGCGCGTATCTTGGCATCTCGACCCCGACGTTTTTCTCGGGCCTGGTCTTGTTGTTTCTCGCTTTCAAGACCGGATGGTTGCCGATCGGGGGGATGACCGGCCTGGACTACGAGGACCTCCCCTGGTATGGAAAGACCCTGGACGTTGCGCGGCATCTGGTGATCCCTGCGTCGGTGCTTGGATTCGGCGCTGCGGCCGGGCTGATGCGGCAGATGCGCGGGAACCTCCTCGAGGTGCTGCGAGCGGACTTCGTGCGGACCGCCCGCGCCAAGGGGATGGGAGAGCGCCCGGTGATCTACAAGCACGCCGTCCGGAACGCCATCAACCCATTGATCACGATCTTCGGATTCGAGATCGGGCACCTGCTCTCGGGATCCGCGATTCTCGAGAACGTCGTCAGCTGGCCCGGGCTCGGACGGCTGATCCTGGAGTCGGTGGTTCGAAAGGACCTTTACGTCGTCATGGGGGCCCTGGTCATCGGCGGCACCACCCTGGTTGTCGGCAACCTCGTGGCCGACATCCTCCTTGTGCTCGCCGATCCCCGGATTCGGTATGACTGAGCAGGCTCCTCGGCGGAGCCGGAGCCCTCAGGCCCTGGCTTGGCGGCAACTACGCAAGCATCGTGTCGCCATGGCCGGCGGCGCGATCCTCCTGGCGCTCTATACGCTGGCGGTCTTCGCCGACGTCGTCGCCCCCTATTCCCTGGACTTCGCCGACCGGGAACATTTCTACCACCCCCCGCTCCTCCCTCGGTTTGTCGACGCCGAAGGGCGGCTTCATCTCCGCCCGTTCGTCTATGAAACGGTGACCGACAATCCCGGCCTGCGGACGTATCGGATCAATCGGGCACGGCTGTTCCAGGTGAAACTCCTCGCCCAAGGCGAACCCCACCACGTCCTCTGGGTGGTCCCAACGACCATCCATATGTTTGGTGTGGATCCGCCGGGGCGGATCTTCCTCTTGGGAACGGACCAGTTTGGTCGGGACGTGTTCAGCAGGATCCTCTACGGTTCCCGGGTGTCCCTCATTATCGGGCTCCTAGTGGTCTCGATCATCCTCCCGATCGGGATGGTCTACGGCGGGATCGCAGGCTACTACGGAGGCCGCATCGACAACGCCATGATGCGGATCGTCGAGGTGATCCTTGGGTTCCCTGCCTTCTATCTGCTGCTGACGCTGAGCGCGATCCTACCAACCAGGGTCGGCTGCACCACGCGGTTCTACTTGATCGTCGTGATCATCAGCTTCATCGGCTGGACCGGGCTCTCGCGGCTGATTCGGGGTATCGTGCTGCCGATGAAGGAGCAGGAGTTCATCCTGGCGGCCCGGGCGATCGGGGTGGGCGACCTCCGCATTCTCGTCCGACACATCCTTCCCAATACGACCTCGCTTGTCGTGGTCGTCGCTACGCTCAGTGTTCCCGGGTCGATCCTGGGCGAGTCTGGGTTGAGCTTTCTCGGATTCGGCGTGCGGGAACCCTGCGCCTCTTGGGGCAACCTGCTGTCGGCCGGGGCGAATCTCCCCAATCTCATCAACGCGCCGTGGCTGTTGGTGCCGGGCCTGTTCATCATTCTCACCGTCGTCGCGTACAATTTTCTCGGCGACGGGCTGCGCGACGCGCTCGACCCTCGCCTGCGTGTCGGGTAGCCCCGCCGCGGCGAGATCCGCCATCACGACCTCCTCACCCGTCCGCCGCGCCCCACCTTCACATCGTACGCGCTGGCGCCCTTCGGGCTGATGTATCCTTCAACAAGGTCGGCCTGGACGCGCTCCAGGGGCCGCTCACGCGGATCGCCGTATCCGCTTCCCCCCGCGATCTCGATCGTGGCCTCCTGGCTCCGATCCCGGAGCTCGGCCAGGCTGACCGTGGCGCCGCCTTCCACGATCTGCGCGCCGTCGCTAATATGAGCCCGGGCGAGGGCACCCGGCTGACCACCGAACAACCCGGGAGGTGCGACGAGCATCCCGGTGGGGTGGAGGTCGACGAGCGCGGTCCTGCCGTCGTCGACGAGCTTGCGGATCCGGACCCGCTGGCCTAGCCCGCCCCGGTGGCGCCCGGCGCCCCCAGAGTCCGCGATGAGCTCCTTGCACTCGACCACGAGCGGCGTCCGGCTCTCGAACATCTCCACCGAGACGTTGGCGGCCGACGTAGGGTAGAGCAACGCCGACTGCCCGTCGCCGTGCGCGCTGGCGCCCTGACCACCTCCTTGGAAGAGATGATCGTTGTACACCCGGCCGTCCGCGTCGACGCCATACGCTCCCATTCCCATCGGCAGGCCGGTAAACGCCTGCACGCGGTCCGCCAGAATCGGCGCCAGGGCCTTGAACACCCCCGGCCCGCAGTACCATCCGGTCTGCGTCCGTTGATTGACCGACGCGGGACGCCGGCAGTTGAGGACGGTCCCCTCGGGCACCGTGACGTGGAGCGGCCGGAAGCACCCGGCGTTGGACGGGATCTCCGGTGTGAGAATCGACTTCAGCACGTAGGTCGTGTGCGCGGCGGTGTAATGGTACGTGCAGTTGATGCCCCCTCGCGGCAGCTGCGGAGGCGCGCCGGTCCAGTCGACCGTCATCTCGTCGCCGTGAACCGTGACCGCGCACGGCAACGTGAGCGGCTCCCCCAGGCCGTCGAAGTGGACCTCGCTGCGGTAGACACCCTCGGGGAGCGCGCGGATCGCCTCCCGCATCGCCTGCTCCGCGCGCGCCTGTACGACGTGCGCGAGCGGCGTCAGCGACTCCAGCCCGTATTCGTCCATGAACGCCACGAGCCGGTCCGTGCCCACCTGATTGCTCGACACCTGGGCCTGGATGTCGCCGAGCACCATCTCGCCCCGGCGCACGTTGGCTCGGATCATGTCGACGAGATCCCGGTTGAGTTCGCCCCGGCGGTAGAGTTTGAGCGGCGGGATCTGCAGGCCCTCCTCGTAGATCTCGCGGGCGCTCATCGAGTCGCGGGTGCCGCCGATGTCGGAGCAGTGGGCGATGGACCCCACGAGCCCGACCAGGTCGCCGCGCCGGAACACCGGAGTGACGGCGGCCAGATCGTAGAGATGGCCGGCGCAGATCCACGGGTCGTTGGTGACGAGAACGTCGCCGGGCTCGAGGGTGTCCCGCGGGAACGCAGCCAGGAGGTGGCGCACCGCCAGCGGCAGGGTCAGGTTGAACACAGGCATCGACCGCGGGGAGTGCGCAATCGATTCGGCGTTGGGGTCGAACAGTTCGCAGCCAAAATCCTGCGCCTCGCCGATGATCAGGCTGAACGCGGTGCGCCAGATCGTGATCCAGCACTCCTCGGAAATATTGATCAAGCGGCTCCACATGATCTCGAGGGAGACCGGATCGAAGAGGCCGCTCATGACGCCACCGTGATCACGAGGTTGTGGTGCCCATCGACCGAAAGATGGTCCCCCGGCCCGACAACGGTCGTCGCCTCTCGCTCCTCGACGATCGCCGGGCCGTGGATCGCGGCCCCCGGCAGGAGCCGGTATCGGTCGTACACCGGCACCTCGACGAATCCCTCGGTCTCCGGAAAGTACGCCCGGCGCCTGCGCTTCAGCGCGGCGGTTGCATCCGCCCGCGGGTCGACGGGAGCTTCGTCGAGCCGCACACGCGGACGCGGCCCCGTCACAAGCACGCGCCAGTTGAGCACCTGGACCTGGCGGCCGGGGAGGTAGGCGCCGTAGAGGCGTCGGTATTCGCTCTCGAACCGGGCGGCCAGGGCGGGCACGACCGCCGGGGTCAGCCGTCCGGGTGGCACCGGCAGTTCGAGGTCGTGGAACTGGCCCGCAAGGCGCATCTCGGCCCGCCGCTCGCAGGAGATCTCGGCCGCCGGAGCCCCACCCTCGGCGAGCATCGCGCGGCCCTGCGCCTCCATCGACGTGTACAGCCGATCCACTCGGTCCCAATCCAATGTCTCGAGTTCGCCGGGGAGGGAGTGCACGAACTCGAAGCTGAGGGGCGTGACGAGAAACCCGAGGGCCGAGGCAGCCCCGGAGGCCGTCGGCACGATGACTTCGCTGAGGCCGAGGATGCGGGCCACCCGCGATGCGTGGGCCGGACCCGCGCCGCCGAACGCCAGCATCGCGTAGCGGCGCGGATCCTGCCCGCGTTCGATCATGTACACACGCGCCGCCGCGGCCATGTTTTCGCTGACGATCTGGTGGACTCCCCACGCCGCCGCCACCGCGTCGAGTCCAACCGCCGCCCCGAGGCGATCGAGCGCATCGATTGCCGCCTCGGGGTCGAGAGACATCGCCCCGCCGAGGAAGTACTGTGGATCAAAGTACCCGAGCGCCAGACAGGCGTCGGTCACCGTGGCGTCCCGCCCGCCTCGGCCGTAGCACGCCGGGCCCGGGGCCGCCCCCGCGCTCTGCGGACCCACCTTCATCAACCCGAGCATATCGATGCGCGCGATCGACCCCCCGCCGGCGCCGATTTCCATCATATCCACGACCGGTGCCTTGACGGGTAACCCTGAGCCGCGCTTGAACCGGTGCACCCGCGCCGCCTCGATCATCGGCGCGATCTCCGGCCGGCCTCCTCGCACCAAGCAGATCTTCGCGGTCGTCCCGCCCATGTCGAATGCGACGAGGTCACGCCGTCCGAGCCGCTCCCCAAAGAATGCGGTCACGAGCGCGCCCCCCGCGGGGCCGGACTCGAGGAGCCGGATCGGAAACCGCCGCGCGGTCTCCCCCGTGGCCGTGCCTCCCGACGACTGCATCAGATAGAATCGTCCGGCGAACCCCCGCTCCGCCAGGGCGGTCTCCAACCGCCCCAGGTAGCGGTCCACCAGCGGCTGCACATACGCGTTGCACACCGTCGTGCACGTGCGTTCCCACTCACGTATCTCCGGCACGATGTCGCTCGATAAGGAGACGCCGAGGTCGGGGCACGCCTCGCGGACCGCCGCAAGCGCGGCCTGTTCATGCGCCGGGTTCTTGTAGGCGTGGAGCAGCGAGATGGCAACCGACTCCACCCCCTGGGCCCTGAGCCCGCGCGCCGCCTCGCGCACGCGCGCCGGGTCGAGCGGAGTGAGGACCTCGCCGTCGCGGCTCATCCGTTCGTCGAGTTCCACCCTCCAGCGTCGCGGCACGAGCGGTGGCGGGAACTGAAGGAACAGATCGTAGATGTCGTACCGTTGCTCCTTGCCCATCTCCAGGATATCCCGGAAACCTCGGGTCGTGAGCAGCGCTGTGGGCGCCCCGGTCCGCTCGATGATCGCATTCGTCACGAGGGTGGTCCCGTGGACCAACGTTCCCACATCGCCGAGACGGATGCCGGCGTCGCGGCAGAGCTCCGCGAGTCCGGCAAGCGCTCCCTCCGCCGGATCGGGAGAGGTCGTCAGGACCTTGTGCAAATGGATCCTACCCGACGCGTCGTCGAGGAGCACAAAGTCGGTGAAGGTACCGCCGATGTCGAACCCAATCCGGTAACGGCTCGCCATGATCATCGATTCTTTACACCAATTACGGGATGGATAGCATGTGGGTCCTGCCAGGTCCGCCGCCGCCGCTCGGACCGCCCTGGCGCAGGAACGCTCTCCCCGGCCCCCGAACGTAACCGCCCACCAAGAGCATCGTGAGGGGGGATGGGGGTATGGTCCAGAGGAGATCGCTTCGGGCCCTGGTCGCCGGAGGGGGCATCCTCGCGCTCGTGGGCGTGCTGATCTTTTCCTCGTCGGCCGCTCCGCGGCGGGGAGGCACCCTTCGGGTCGCGGAGATCGGTGAGCCGCTCACGATGGACACGGTTGCGACAACGGCAACCCAAACCTCGAACATTACGCACGCCGTGTTTGAGGAGTTGCTCGCCTTCGATGCCAACTGGCGGGTGCAGCCCCTCCTCGCGGAGTCGTTCACCAAGAGCCAGGACGGCCTCACCTACACGTTCAAGCTGCGCAAGAACGTCCAGTTTCACAATGGCAAGGAGATGACGTCCGAGGACGTGGTGGCCTCTCTCAACCGATGGGGAAAGATGAGCCCTCGGGGGGTCGTCGCCTACAAGAACGTGGAATCCGCGGCCGGACCCGACAAGTACACTGTCGTCGTGAAACTCAAGGAGGCATTCGCCCCGTTCCCCATCTTCCTCGGGTACCCGAACGGCGCGGCGGCGATCATGCCCAAGGAAACTGTCGACGCGGCCGGCGCCGGCCCGCTTAAGCAGTACATTGGCACAGGCCCGTACAAGTTCGTCGAATGGATCCCAGACCGCCACGTAAAGCTCTCCCGTTTTGACAACTATGCGGCCAGGTCGGAGGCCTCAAGTCTCTATGCCGGTAAGCGGGAGGCGCTCGCGGATGACGTCTACTTTTACCCAGTGGCCCAGGTGGCCACCCGCGCCGCAGGCGTGCAGAGCGGCGACTACGATATCGCCGATAATACTCCGAATCAGGACGCGTACAGCCAGTTCAAGAAGGATCCTCGGGTGGTCGTGGAGCCGATCAGGCCCGGAACCTTTCTGACCTTCTTCTTTAATAAGAAGCAGGGGATCATGACCAATGAGAAGCTGCGCCAGGCGGTCGAGGTGGCGCTGGACATGCAGCCTATTATGAAAGCCTCCTTCGGTGACCCGGCGCTCTTCTCGCTGGGGCCCAGCATCTATCCCCAGGGGACCCCCTACTACACGACGGCCGGGAGCGAATGGTATAACGTCCACGACACCGCCAAAGCCAAACAATTGATGAAGGAAGCAGGATACAACGGCGAGCCGATCCGCTGGCTGACGACACAGCAGTACGACTACATGTTCAAGAGCACGGTCGTCGCCGCCGCGCAGTTGCAGCACGCGGGCTTCAAGGTGGACATGCAGGTCCTGGAGTGGGCGGGCGTGCTCGACCATCGGGGCAAGCCGGCGGACTACGATTTATTTACGACCTCGCATGGGTTCGTGGCGGATCCGGCCCTCATCACCGTGTTCAGCTCCGCCTACCCGGGGTGGTGGGACTCTCCCGAGAAGAACCAAATGTTCAGCCAGTTTAACCAGACAACCGACCAAGGGGCGCGGGTCAAGCTCTGGAGCAACCTGCAGACATTATGGTACAAGCAGGTCCCGCTGGTGCGCCCGGGCGAGTTCTACACCCTGTACATGTGGACGAAGTCCTTGCAGGGGTTCCACCCCTCCGACTTCATCGTCGTCTGGAACGTGCAGCCGGTCAAGTAGGGACCGGTCGGAGAGGCGCGTGCGGCCTGACTGATGCTGTCGTACCTCACCGGCCGGGTGCTGGCCCTTGTCCCGGTTCTCTTGGTCGTCGCGGTCGTGGTGTTTCTGCTGATCCACGTCACGCCGGGCGACCCCGCGCGGGTGCTCCTGGGACAGGATGCTACCCCCGAACAGGTACAGAATCTCAGGCACGAGATGGGACTCGACCGGCCCTTGGGTGTGCAGTTCATCCTCTGGCTGGGCCGCGCGTTTCACGGGGACCTGGGGATCTCGTTATTCCAGCGCATCCCCGTGACCGCAGACATCATCCAGCACGCCGGGCCCACGGTGACGCTCTCGCTGATGGCGATCACTGTTTCGCTGCTGATCGGGATCCCCGCAGGGGTGATCTCGGCCGTGTTCCGGGACTCGTGGCTGGACCAGGGAAGCCTAGCCCTGGCGATGCTCGGCGCGGCGGTGCCGAGCTTCTGGTTGGGCCTGTCGCTGATCGTCGTCTTCGCGGTCAATCTCGGTTGGTTGCCGTCGTCCGGTTATCGGGCGCCGGCCGAGGGGTTCGGCCTCAGCCTTCACTATCTGCTCCTGCCGGCGCTGGCGCTCGGCCTCCCCAACTCGTCGCTGATCATCCGCTTCACCCGGAGTAGCCTGCTCGACGTGATCGGCAACGATTACATTCGGACCGCCCGCGCCAAAGGCGTGAGCGAGCGCGGGGTTATTTTTCACCACGCCTTTCGCAACGCGCTCGTCCCGATCCTGACGGTCGTGGGGCTCACCTTCGCGGCTCTGATGGGCGGAGCGGTCGTGACCGAGACGGTCTTCAGCCTTCCCGGCGTCGGGCAGCTGGTGGTCTCCTCGGTCTTGCGGCGGGACTATCCCGTGATTCAAGGGGTCATCTTGATGGTCGCGACGGTGTACGTCATCATCAATCTCGTGGTGGATCTGCTGTACTTCCTCGTGGATCCGCGTGTGAAGTACTAACCCTGAGATGGCTGAGCGCGCCCTTCCCTCCCCACGAGTCATTGCCGGAACGCGGCCGGGCATCGGCACGCTGCTCTGGCGCATGGTGCGGCGACGCCGGATCACCGGTATCGGGGGCGCCCTGATCCTCCTCGCCGTGGTGGCTGCCCTGGCGGCGCCTCTGCTCTCCTCCTACGATCCTAACGCGCTCAACGTGACCGACCGGCTCCTCCCGCCGGGGCAGTCGCATCCGTTTGGGACGGACGAGTTCGGCCGCGACATCCTGAGCCGGACGCTGTACGGGGCTCGATTGTCGCTGCTGGTCGGCGCGCTGGTCACGCTGCTCGCCACGACCGCCGGGATCATCATCGGCCTGACGGCCGGCGCGAGCCCGAAGGCGGATCGCATTCTGATGCGGATCATGGACGGCGTGATGGCATTTCCCGACATCCTGCTCGCCATCGCGCTGATGGCTTCGCTGGGGCCGAGTGTTCGAAACGTCGTCCTCTCGCTCGGGTTCGTCTACACCCCGCGGGTCGCGCGCGTCGTTCGCGCCGCCGTCCTCGTGGTCATTCGGTTGGAGTACGTGGAGGCGGCCCGCGCCGTGGGCGCGTCCGGCGCGCGGGTCCTGGCCCGACACATCCTGGTCAACTGCGCCTCTCCCGTCATCGTCCAAGCCACCTTCATCACGGCGTATGCGATGCTGGGCGAGGCCGCGCTCAGCTTCCTCGGCGTAGGCGTTCCGCCGCAGGTCCCGACTTGGGGCGGGATTATCGCCGCCGGGCAGGTGTATCTCCGGCAGGCGTCGTGGATCAGCATCTTCCCCGGCATCGCCATCATCCTGAGCGTCCTCGCGCTCAACCTGATCGGTGACGGGTTGCGAGACTTTCTTGACCCCCGACTCCGGCACGCCTAGAATCACAGGAGACATTTCGCATTGGCGAAGCGATAGGAGCATCCCATGTCCATCACATCCCCGGCCGAATTAGCCGGGCTCCGCTCCATCGGGAGGATCGTGCGGAAGGCCCTCGACGCGATGGCTGCCGCAGTACGGCCCGGCATGACCACCGCAGAGTTGGATGACATTGGTGGCCGTGTCTTGGCCGAACATGGTGCGGAGTCGGCCCCGCCCAAAGTCTACGGTTTCCCGGGCGCGGTGTGCATCAGCCTCAATGATGAGGCGGTACACGGGATCCCCGGGGATCGGGTCCTCCGGCCCGGGGATCTCGTGAAGCTCGACTTGGTGGCGGAAAAGCACGGCTTCCTGGCGGATGCCGCCGTTACCGTGGGGGTTGGAGAAATGACGGACACAGCCACGGCCCTGGTGCGATGCGCGGAGCGCGCCTTTCGGCAGGCGGCCAAGGTGGCGCGGGTCGGGTTCCGGGTCGACGACATCGGTCGTGCGGTACAACGGGAAGTGACCCGGGGCGGCTTCCGCGTGATGCCCGCGTTTGGCGGCCACGGAGTCGGCCGCACGATCCACGAACCCCCTACCATCCCTAACTACCCTGACCCGCTGTGCCGGGAGCGGCTGACGGAAGGCTTGGTCATCACAATCGAACCGATCATTTCGGCGGGCACGGGCCGTGGCACGCCGCAGATGGACGGATGGACCGTCAGGACCGCCGACGGCAGTCTCTCCGCTCACTACGAACACACCGTGGTCATCACGAAGGACGAGCCGATTATGCTCACTGTCTGAGTTCGCAAGGCGAATCGTAACGCCGCGAAACTGTCACGCCGTGATGCCTATTGTCCCATACGGTGCCGCCGGTACAACTTCCGGGTCAGGAAGATCTGGCCCGCATGGTAGGATTCATGCGCGGCCGCGCCCAGCAGCAACTGCGCCAGCGGGTACCTGGCGCCCCGCGGCTCATAAAGATCATCCGGATCGAGGGCGATCACCGCGGCTCGTAACCCTCGGTGCAAGGCCGCAAGGTCGGCCGTCGCCTTGCGAAGATCGGCAGACGTCCGGCCCGGCGCGGGCCACGCCTGGCGCGCCTTGGTCCGTGCCCCCTGAATGCGCCGCAAGATATACCGCTTCCAGTATCCCACGTGGTTGATCTGCTCCCACACTGAATGGCCGCCCGGAGGTGTCCACAGAGCCTCGTCGACGCTGAGGTTCCTGGTCGCGACGGCGAGGCCGGCATGCGCCCAGTTTCTCCGCCTCGTCGTATCCTGCAAAAACCCAAGGATTACGGCGCGCATCGCAAGCCCCGATTCCTCGCGCCTCACCGCCGCCTCCAGACCACCAACTTGTCGACGCCGGACTCGGCCCCCCACACCTCACCCGGCCGGCCGAGGAGCTGACGAACGGTCGCCCCCTCCGTGGGGAATGGAAATGCCTCGAATGTTTGCCGCACAGGATCGAACCGGACGAGGGCATTCGCGCCCCAGTCGCTGAGCCAGACCATATCCTGCTCGTCGACGTAGACCGCGTACGGCATCGGCCGTTGGCCGGGCAGGCGCCACTCCTTCCACTGGTTTGTCCCCGGATCGTACAGCGCCAGGTTGCCGGCGTTCCACTCGCTCACCCAGATCCGGCCTCGCGAGTCCGACCACACGCGTCGGGCGCCCTGGTTCGCGCTCGGGGGCTGCAGCGCCGTGGCCGCACCCGTCTTCATGTCGATGCGGCCGACGTAGCTGCTGGCCAAAGAAGCGAAGTAGATCGCCCCCTGCGGCGTGACCGTCATCCCGTACGCGCCTGGGCCGCGAGGAGCGTCCCAGACCTCGACGCGACCGGTTGAAGGCGTGACCCTGCCGTAGACGCCGCTCTGGCCCGTGAACCAGAGCGTCCCTTCATGGTCGAACGCTGCGGTATTGAGGTTGACCGACGCCCGCCCCGCCGGGAGCGGAAACCGGCGGATCTCCTCGTTGGCCGGCGACACCCGCACGATCGCGTTAAGGCCACCATCGGTAATCCACGGCGCGCCATCCGGTCCGACGATGACGCCGTGTGGAGCCGACCCCTCGCCGAGCTTGATGTGCAGGGTTTTGCCGGTCGAAGGATCGAGCCGCCCCAACGCTCCCGCCGTCTGGGCCGTGTACCAGACGCCCCCATCCGAAGCCGGCGCGACGTCGTGTGGGTGCGATCCGGGCGGAACCCGGTACTCGCGTAGGGCGGCCGGCGCCCCCTGCGCCAGAGACGCACGGTCACTCAATCCGCCGCCGACGGCGATGGCCAGCACCGCGAGGATCGCTGCGACACGAGCCTCACTTGAATAACCTCGATCGCCTCCGATCCGCATATACCCTCCCTCCCGCTTGACACGTAGGGCAGTAATACGTCTCCCGGTTCTCGTAGTAGATCACGGCAATCGGCGTGCCGCACCGAGGGCACGGCTCTTTGCCGTGCCGGTGAACCCGCAATAGATGGACCGGCTCTCGCATCGGGAGAATGCCGGTGAATTCCTTCCGATGCGCCGCGATGGCTCCCTCCAAGACCTCCCTGATCGCGTGATGCAGTCGCGCCACCTGCTCGTCGGTGAGCGCATCGGTCATCGTTTGCGGCGACAACCGAGCCGCCCAGAGGATCTCGTCTGAGAACGCGTTCCCGATCCCGACCACGTAGCGCTGGAGCGTCAGAAAGCGCTTGAGGTGCATCCGCGCCTCGCCAAGTAGCGCGGCCAGGGCATCCCGCGTGAACGCCGCTGACAGCGGCTCGATCCCGAGGCCCGCCAGGGCCTCGCCTCCGGCCTCCCGCCCAGCCGGGACCACCCACACCGACGCGGCTTTTTTCGGTCCTATCTCGATCAACCGGAGATCGCTTCCGCCGCTCAGTTCGAACGTGATCGCGAGATCCTTGGCCGTCCGGGCCTTCCCTCGAGGGAGGACCTGCAGCCGGCCGTTGCGCCGGAGGTGCATCACCATGACGAGCCCATCGGTCAAGTGAAACACAAGGAGTTTACCGCGGCGGTGAACGCTCATGATGCGGCGCCCTGTGAGGCTGGTGATCGGGGGGTCGGCGGTCTTGAGGACGTACACGCTCCGGACGATGACGTCCTCGATCGCGCGCCCTTCCACCAGCGGCCGCAGATTCTCGACCAGTACCGTCACAAATGGCAACTCGGGCATCTCGCTTGTGTATGCGCCGTACGCGTACGATTCCCCTACCGCGCGGTCTGCGCCTTGCCGCAGGAGACCACAGCGTCGTTTTCGAAATCACAGACGTTCCTATTTCGCGTGAGGAGTCGTGATGAAGCATCTTCCGATGGGTCGGACGGGGGTCAAGATCTCGGCGATCGGGCTCGGCACGAACTCGTTCGGCGGCCGTGCCGAACGGGCGACGTCCATCGCCATTCTTCACCGGGCCATCGACGCGGGAATCAATCTGATCGACACGGCGAACATCTACACGCAGACGGCGTCGGAGACGATCATCGGCGAAGGGTTGAAGAGCCGGCGCCACCAGGCAGTTCTGGCCACGAAGGGCGGGATGAAGATGGGCGAGGGGCCGAACGACGGCGGCTCGTCCCGGTACCATTTGATCCGGGAACTCGAAGGCAGCCTGCGCCGGCTCCAGACCGACTACGTCGACCTGTACCAGATCCACACCTGGGATGCGGAAACCCCGCTCGAGGAGACGCTCCGGACGCTCGACGACATGGTGCGGTCGGGCAAGGTGCGGTACATTGGAGCGTCCAACTACGCCGCCTGGCAGCTCACCAAAGCGCTGTGGGCCAGCGACCGACGCGGGTTTGTCCGGTTCGAGACCGTGCAACCGGAGTACTCATTGGCCCAGCGGGAGGTCGAGCGCGAACTCGTGCCGTTATGCCGAGACCAGGGGATCGGCCTGATCGCGTACTTTCCTCTCGCGGGCGGCATCCTGACGGGCAAGTACCGGAAGGGACAGGCCCCGCCCAAGGGTTCCCGCGCGCTGACGCAGCCCCAGTTCGCGAAGCGCATCAGCGACCAAGCCCTGCGGCTTGCCGAGGACGTGGCGGCCGTCGCAAGCGAGGTCCACTGCACCTCGGGCCAACTGGCCCTAGCCTGGCTGATCCGCCAGCCCGCGGTCTGTAGCGCGATCGCGGGCGCCACCTCGGTGGCGCAACTCGAAGAAAACCTGGGTGCGCTCGAGGTCAACCTGTCTGACGAGGTGTTGAGCCGGCTCGACGAGATCAGCCGTCCGTTCGTGTAAGATCGAAACGGGGTGAGCACCTGAGGGCGCCCACCCCGTTGGGGAGGATTCGACGACTGCCGGTTACATCTTCGACATCGCGGTCAGCTGCACCCCGATGATGTGCGCGGCCGCCTTGGCCTGCGCGAGGTTTCCCATCTTCAGCGCGTCGCTGCCCATGTGGGCGAGCCACCAGGCCACCTGATACTCCTGATCCTGGCCCATCTTAGCCTTGATATCCGGCATAATCCCCTTGCCCTGACCCTGGCACGGGTTTCCCGAGGCCTTGTCGAACATCGGGTCGCCCTCGCCCACGAGACAGTTCACGACGTGATGCAGGTGCAGGCTGACTTCCTTCATCGAATCGTACTTTTCAGCGAACCCCGCGTGTGTGATCGCCGTCTTGAGCTCGTCCGCCATGCCCATTTCCGCCGCGTACGTTCCCTGGGCGACGACCGCCATGGCGAACACGAGCCCGAATACACCCCATAACATCTTCGGCATACGATCCTCCTCTGCGCGATTTGGCGTACACGTGTTCACGTTCTATCGATTGTATCCAGACGCGTGTCACAGCAGTGCAAAGATGGCGATGGGGTAGTGTCCTAATTTGAATCCCAAATCACGTAGGCTTCCCCACCCTTGTCCTTCGCATCGTGAACCACGCCCGTTGACTTTTTGCAGTCCGGGCACTCCCGCTCGCCTTGTTTGCCCCCAGGTTCCTTGAGAAAATCACTGACTACGTAGACCTTGTTACAATGAGGGCACATCACAGCGATATTGTTCCCGAACCAATCCTCGCTTTTTAGGGTTGGGTCTATCCCACGTTTGTTCATGCTGCAGCCCTCCCCTCCGTAGCGGCCTCCAGCAGCGGCGCAAGGCCAGCGATTGCACGATGCCCTCCGCGCGAACAAGGAATGCCAGGGCGCGCAGGCGTGCTGGAAGTAATGTCAAGAGGGGTGGAAATTCAAGTGGCGTACCCTTTCCGAAACCAGTCACACGGAACGCCTCCCTCGCCGGGGAGGGGAAAGGAGTACGCCATTGCAAGGATATCAGCACCTGCGGGGGTTGGACAAGCAGGGAGTACGCTCGCTGCTGGACGTCGTTGCCGTGAGGGCGCGCAGCGAATGTTAATCGATGCGTTGGAGCGAGAAGTCGGACGAGTTTTTCGGGCGGGCGCGCTACGAGCACCGGGTCGGACGGCGGCGCGGGTATCGGAATGGCATCGGAAAGCCGCGGAAGATCGCCGTGGGGTGCGGGACGCTGGAGATCCGGGCCCTACGGGTGCGCGAGACGGACGAACCCTTCCGCTCGCAGCTCTTGCCACGATATCAACGGTCGAGCCAGACTGTCCGCGCGCTGCTGCCGGAGCTCTACCTCCAAGGCCTGGCCACGGGCGATTTCGAGCCGGCCCTGCGCACGCTGCTGGGAGAGGCCGCCCCGCTCAGCCCCGCCTCGATCGTGCGGCTCAAGGAGCAGTGGGTAGCGGAATACGAGGCATGGCAACGTCGCCCGCTCGATCCGCGCTATGCGTATTGCTGGGCCGATGGCTATTTGAAGGCCGGGCCCGAGGATGAGAAGACGGCCGTCCTGATCATCATCGGCGTCACCGCGGACGGCCGAAAAGAGCTGCTGGTCATGGTCGAAGGGTACCGAGAGCCCCGCGAGAGCTGGCGGGACGTCTTACGGGACCTGCGCCGGCGCGGTCTCAAAGAGATCCGGCTCTTCATCGGCGATGGGGGCCTGGGCTTGTGGGGCGCGGTCAAAGACGTCTATCCCAGGCCCGGCACCAGCTGTGCTGGTGTCATAAGCAGCTCAACGTGCTGGACAAACTCCCCCAACGGTTGCAGCCTGAGGCGAATGGGCTCGTCCGGAACATCTACACGGCTCCGACCCGGCTGAGGCAGAGGAGCGGATTGGGCGGTTCGCGCAGTGCTTTGCGCGGGACTACCCGCGGGGCGTGGCGTCGCTCGTCGATCATCAGACGGAGTTGCTCACCTACTACGACTTCCCGCGGGAGCACTGGAAGAGTTTGCGCACGTCCAACCCGATCGAGTCGGTCTTCGACCCGTTCCGGTTGCGGACGCGGGCGACCCGGCGGATGCGAACGGCGCGGACGGGCCTGTACCTGGTCTTCCAACTGGTACGACGGGCGGAACGCCGGTGGCGGCGCATCGACGCACCGCACGTGGTGGTGAAGGTGCTCGACGGTGTTCAGTTCGTAGATGGAGTGGAGGTTATCGAGTCAGCAAGAAAGCGGAGGGCGGTCGCTTGAGGCAGGATAAAGTGACGTTGTTGAAGCTCTCGTATCCATCTCACGCAACGAGCGTGAAGAACGGGGCCGGGACGCATGTACGGACACGCCGATTTGCCATTCTCTGCCATGGACTGCCGGTTGCTTGGTACTTCCCGCTGGTACCCCGCGCAGTACGCCGAACGCGCGCCTGATGGTCAAAGTGTGGACGGTGAGGCAGTGGACTCGCTGCCCTCGCGTTTCAATCGCCCTTCCAGCCAATCGTCTCGCACCAGGTCGAGGCCAAGAACGCGTCCGGGCGCTCCGCCCACGCGTCCAATTCGGCGGCCATCGCATCTACCGTCGCTTGGGTCACCCATTCTTCGATCAGCGCCGTCCGCGCCATGCCCCGGAACCGGTCCTTCAACACTGCGGCGGAGCGGAGCGTCTCCTCCAGCGACCCAGCACTTTCAACGGAGGCCCTCGCTTCGGCCCGCACGAATCCGGCCTCCAGCAGGAGCCGGCGGTGATGGCGGCCTACAAGAGGATCCCTGCCGTTGTGCTGACCGACCCGCCTCCCAAGTGCACGCCGTTCCTCCTGCAGGGGCGTCGCGGGGGTGAAGATCTCCCCTCCCAAATCCGGGTCGCGGAGCCCCACAATGCCGCCTGGGCGCAGCACGCGCCACATTTCCGCGAGCGCCCGGACCGGCTCGCGAAGATGCATCAATACCGCGTGGGCAAAGACCGCGTCGAACGAACGGTCCGGGAAGGGCAGCCGGTACGCGTCGCCGACCTCAAAGCGCACATTCACTATGCCGCGCTCGGCCGCCACGGCACGCGCCTGTTCGACCTGCGTGGGTTGGAGATCGGTGCCGACCACGTCGCCTGGGGCCACCGCCTTGGCCAGCCCTACGGTGATCGTCCCCGGACCACAGCCCACGTCCAGCAGTTGCATGCCTGGACGCAGATGCGGCAGGAAGAAGGCCGCCTGCTGGGCAGCCGTCCGTGTCGCCATCCAAACTTCGTAGGCCGGATTGTCCCGCTGGGAGTAAACCTCCTTGTCTGGACGCTGGTCAGTCATCGGCGCCTCCCTTGGTCGATGAGTTACAAGGCGCGGCAATGCCCGATTCGCTGTCAGCACAATGGAACCTTTCCAGTAAGGGCTAATGCCACGAGTGCAGATATTCTTGGTGTCAGTAATAGAGCAGAGGGTCGTTGCTTGAGAGAATTTCCACCCCTCTTGACATTAGCTCGCGTGCTGGAACGCGCAGCGCCTAACGCCGTGACAGTAGTGCACCTTAAATGATAACATTCAACCCATGGCGCTCGCATCGCAACATCGTGCGCGCTATCTGTTCGCAATGTTCGAGGGCGGCGGGAATCTCTCGCTCATCCTGCCAATCGTCGCGGAGCTTGCCCGGCGCGGCCACGACGTCCGGGTGCTGGCGGGACCGAATGTGCGAGCCGGACGTCCGCCCATGAGCGAGCGCTTCCTCGAGCGCATCCGGGCCACCGGCGCGACACCCATTATCCTGCCGGCGCCCGCAATCCATCCGTTCGACGAGGCCCGCTTCCGCGGACTGCTCGGCGGCGGGACGCCGCGGTGGCTCGAGCGGCTGACGCCGAACTGCGCGCCGCTGGTCTGGTCGCCCGCCTGGGCCGCCGGCATGCGCGCGGAACTCGACCGGGCGCCCGCAGACGTGGCCGTCGCCGATTTCATACTGCTGGGTGCGCTCGCCGCCGCCGAGGCAGAGAGCGTTCCCGCCGCCGCGCTCGTCCACGGGACGTGGAAGCACCGGCCCGCCCCCGGCGCCACGCCCTATGGTACCGGCTTCCTGCCGTCCCGGAGCGTGCTCGGACGGTTACGCGCCGCCCCGTACAATGTGCTCATCGAGTGCCGCTACCGGCGGGACGGCCTCCCGCCGCTCAACCGCGCGCGACACGAGCTCGGGCTCACACCGCTTCGCTCACCGTTTGAACAGTACGATCGGATCGCCCGGGTGCTGATCCTGTCAAGCGCCGCGTTCGACATTCCGCCAGACCCACTGCCGGCGAACGTCCGCTATGTGGGCTCGCCGGTGGAACGCTCCAGCGCCGCGACGTGGCGGTCGCCATGGCAGGCGGACGATCCGCGGCCCCTGGTGCTGGTGAGCCTCAGCACCCTTCCGCAGGGACAAGGTCCGGTGTTGAAGCGCGCTCTCGCGGCCGTCGGCACGCTCCCGGTGCGCGCTCTCGTAACGCTCGGCCCGTCGCTAGATCGCGCGCAGTTCACGGCACCGCCAAACGCCGTCCTCGAGACGTTCGTACCACACGACGTGGTCATGCCCCTCGCCTCGGCGATGGTCACGCAGTGCGGTCTTGGCACGCTGGCAAAGGCGCTCTCGGTGGGCCTGCCGCTCGTCTGCCTCCCGCTCCTGGCCGATCAGCCGGGCAACGCCGCGCTCGTGGCAGCGCACGGCGCCGGGGTTCGTCTACACCACCATGCGTCACCGGCGCATATCGCGCGTGCGATCCAGCGCGTCCTCACCGAACCAAGGTTCCGGGCGGCGGCGGGCCGGTTGGCCTCGCACATCGCGAACGAAGACGGCGCGCAGCATGCGGCATGGGAGCTGGAGGCTCTTGCTCTTGCCCCCGCCCTTGCCGGCTAGATGGCACCGTAACTCACCTCGGCGCGGCTCACGGTCCCTGCTCCTCGTATTCTGCCGCCCGGCAGCTGCGCGGGAGGAACACGTACAGCCGGTTGCGCCTCCGGTCGAACGCCGTCGTATGGGCCCCCTCTTCGGTCGGTAGCGTCTGCACGATGGCCATCTCCGCGAGGTTGATCACGTCGATCACCCCCGGTCTCCTGATGGCGACGTAGAGGAGGCGCCGATCGGATACCAGATTACACGCTGCCCGCGTTGCTGCTGGCTTGGAGCTGCTAGTAGAAAATGCGGCATAAAAGAGTTGCACCCTTAATTCCAAATTAGGACACTACCGAACGGCGATCGGGTAGTGTCTGCCCCGGCCGCAGGGAGTGGTCTGCTCTTCGGGAAAAGAAGATGGACTATGTCGCTCGCCGATCTGCTGTTCGGTAAGCCACTCCCGTCGTCCGCGGAGCGGGCGGAGAGAGCCGGACCCGGCGCGGGAATCGCGATCTTCGGCCTCGACGCGCTCAGTTCCGCCGCCTACGGCCCGGAGGCGGCGCTCACGTTGCTGATCCCGCTGGGTGCGGCAGGCATCGCCTACATCCTCCCCATCAGCGGCAGCATCGTCGTCTTGCTGGCGATCCTCTACTTCTCCTATCGCCAGACCATCGCGGCCTACCCGACCGGTGGGGGGTCGTACACCGTGGCCCGGGAGAACCTCGGCGAGATGCCCGGGCTGCTGGCGGCCGCGGCGCTGATGATCGACTACATCCTGACCGCGGCGGTCGGCATCTCCGCCGGCGTGGGGGCGCTCGTCTCCGTGGTTCCCCAGTGGCAGCCGCACACGCTCGCGCTGTGCCTTGCCACGCTGGTGGCGCTGACGATCGCAAACTTACGCGGAGTGCGCCAGGTCGGCGCGATATTCATGTGGCCGACGTACCTCTTTATCGGGAGCCTCCTCAGCGCGTTGGCGCTGGGACTGTTCAAGACGCTGGCCGCCGGCGGGCTTCCGGTACCGGTCGCGGCGCCGCCTCCCCTGCATCCACAGGCGGCGGGGCTGACCATGTGGCTCTTGCTGCAGTCGTTCTCGAACGGGTGCACGGCCATGACCGGCGTCGAGGCGGTCAGCAACGGCGTGCGTGCGTTCCGCGAGCCGGTGGTCAAGACGGCGCAGCAGACGCTGACGGTCATCATCGCTATTCTGGCGCTGATGCTGGTGGGCATTGCCTATCTCGTCCGCGTGTATCACATCGGCGCGACCGATCCGGGCCAGATCGGGTACGCAAGCGTGCTGTCACAGCTCGTCGCCGCGGTCGCGGGAAGGAACGTCTTCTATTTCATCACGATGACCTCGGTGCTGCTCGTGCTGGCGCTCTCGGCGAACACCGCGTTTGCGGACTTCCCGCGGCTGGGGCGCGCGGTCGCCCACGACAGCTACCTCCCGCACTCGTTCGCCTCACCCGGCCGGCGGCTCGTGTACTCTCAAGGGGTCGTCTTTCTGGCCGCAGTCTGCGCGGGCCTCTTGATCCTGTTCGATGGTGTCACGGACAAGCTGATCCCGCTGTACGCGGTGGGCGCCTTTTTGGCGTTCACGCTGTCGCAGGCCGGGATGGTGATGCACTGGAAACGAGTTCGCGGCCCGAAGTTCCGGTTGAGCATGATGATCAACGGCATCGGCGCGGTGGCCACCGCCATGACCGTCGTGGTCGTCGTCGTGGCGAAGTTCGCCGCCGGGGCCTGGGTGACGGTCCTGTTGATCGCGGCGATCATCCTCGTCATGCTGGCGATCCGGCACCACTACGATCGGGTCGAGGCGGAGACGGCGAGTGGCGCGCCGTTGGACGTGAAGGACCTGCGCCCACCGCTTGTCGTGATGCCGATGCGCGATTGGGACAAGGTGGCGCAGAAGGGGCTGCGCTTTGCGTTGAAGATCTCCCCCGATGTCCGCGTCGTGCACGTCGATTGCGGGGAGGAGACCGAGGACCTTCGCCGGGCCTGGCCCACCCTCGCCGTGGCACCGGCACGGCAGGCGGGGCTGGGGGAGCCAGAGCTCGTGATCCTCCAGTCGCCGTACCGCTACGTGATCACGCCGATTCGAGACTATATTCTGGATCTGGAACGGCGGCACCCCAACCGGCAGCTGGCCATCATCATCCCGGAGATGGTCGAGCATCACTGGTACCACTACCCGCTGCACAACCAGCGCGGGCAGTGGCTCAAGGCGCTGCTGTTCCTCCAGGGGGAGCGGCGGATCAGTGTGGTCAGCGTGCCGTGGTACTTGAAGGACTGATCGCCTAGGCGTAAGCGTAAGAAGCCCGTGGGATGGTGGCGGCTACGGGACGAGCACGATCTTTCCGAAGTGCTCCCGCGCCTCGAAGCGGCGGTGCGCTTCACGTATCTCCGACAACGGGAACACGGTGTCGATGACGGGCTCGATCTCGCCGCGGGACAATAAATGCATCACCGCCGCAAAATCCGACACGCTTCCCATCGGCGCACCGAGGATCTGCCGGTGCCGCTGATACACCTCGCGGATGTCGATCTCAGGCCGCTCTCCCCCAGATGCGCCGCAGATGACCATGCGGCCGCCCGGGCGCAGGCTCCGGATCGATTCTGGCCACGTCGGCGCTCCGACCGGATCGGCGACAACGTGGACGCCTGCTCCCGTCAACTCCCTGACCCGCTCACTGAACTGTGGATATCGCACACGGTCGATCGGGGTCACGCCGAGGGCCTCGGCCTTTCGGACTTTGGCCGGGCCGCTCACGAGCGCAAACACGCGGGCGCCGGCCCGTTTCCCGATCTGCAGCGCCCAACTCCCCACGCCCCCCGATGCTCCGACGACGAGCACGTCCTCCCCCGCGCGGAGGCGGCCGACGGTGACGAGCATGCGCCACGCGGTTGTGCCGCAGGCGGGGGCGGCCGCCGCGCGCTCGAACGCGACACCGTCCGGAATCTTCACGAGGTTCTTCGCGGGCGCACTGGTGAACTCGGCCATCCCGCCCGGGGTGTGCTCCCCGTAAATGCGATAGTCGCGGCACATCGACTGTTCGCCCGCAAGGCACCACTCGCACCGGCCGCAGTGCAAAATGGGGTTGATCACCACGCGGTCCCCGGTCCGCACCTCGCCCGCGTTCGGCCCGACCTCCTCCACGACCCCGGCCACGTCCACGCCTGTAGTCGTCGGCAGCCGCCGCTCGCGCCACGGGTAGACCGGCCGGCCGCCCGGGGGACCGCTGCGAGCCCAGATGTCGAGGTTGTTCAGCGCGACCGCCCGCACTCGGACCAGGGCGTCCCCCGGCCCGAGGCGCGGCGTCGGGATGTCGTCGAGGTGGAGCTTGTCTAACCCGCCATGCTCATGGATGACGACCGCCCTCACTGCGGCCCGGCCAGCCATGCATAGGACGACAAGTCGTAGAGTCCCTGGGCATCGGTGAGGACTTTGGTCATCCGTGTGGCGACCGCTGTGCGGGCGTTGGGATAGTACAGCGTGACCACCGGCAGTTCGTCCGCAAATAGTTCCTGAAACCGATCATAGAGCTGATGCCGCTTCGCCGGATCCGCCGTGGTGGCTCCCTCATCCAGGACCTGGTCCATCTGCGCGATCGAGTGATACGAATAGTTGTACACCCCGCCGGTGCGGTACTGCGAGGCCACGTTGGGATCGGTGGGACCGGTCCATCCGAGGAGCGCCAGGTCGTAGTTGCCCTGCTTCATCGCGGCGATGTGGGTGGGGAAGTCCGACTTCTGGATCTCGGTCTTGATCCCGACCGCGATCAGGTTCTCGCGAATGATATCGGCGGACCGCTCGCGCAGCACGTTCCCGGTGGGGACCCGGAGCACCAGCGTCCGGTTGGGGTCCCACCCCGCCTCCTGCAGCAGCGCCTTGGCCCTCGCGGGATCGAACGGCCATGGCTTCACTTTCTTGTTGAAGTACGGGTTCGTGGGGGGGATCGGCCCCTCGGCCAGCTCGCCTTCGCCCTTCAGGAGCTGAGAGACGAGCAGGGACCGGTTGACGGCGTGCGCGATCGCGCGCCGCACCCGCTTGTCCTGCAGGAACGCGCGCTGGAAATTGATCAGCATGTATTGGTATCCCGGCGCCCTGAACGAGATCCGCTTGAGGTGTCCCATGGCTTTGACGCTGTCCCAGTCCTCGATCAGGATCTCGCCGATCCCGAACCCCGCGGTCACGTCCAGATCTCCCCGCTGCAACTGCGCGAGCATCGTCGCCGGCGGGATGATGCGGATGAAGAGCCGCCGGACGTGCGGCGCCCCAAGGTGGTAGTTGTCGTTGGCCGCGAGCTCGATGAACTCGTCGGTCCGGTACTGCACGAACTTGAACGGCCCGCTGCCCACGGTGGGGCGCTGGAAGAATGGGTGTTTCGAGAGCTGATCGGGCGGAACGGCGGCGAGCACGTGCTTGGGAATGATGTAGACGTTACTGCCGAACCGCTCCAGGAACATCGTCGGATCGACCGGCACCTTCGTTTTGACCTCGAACGACTTCGGACCGAGGATCCGGAAGCCGATCTGCGCCCCGGGAGCGCGCTTGCCGCCGGTGTCCAACCCGGCGATCGTGGCGATCTCAGCTCCCCGGTTAGTCTCTGTTTTCGGATCGCTGATGGTCATCACCGTGAACAGCACGTCTTCGGCGGTGACGGCCTCGCCGTCGTGCCACGCGGCCTTGGGGTGGATCGTAAACGTGAAGGTCTGGCGGTCGGCACCCACCTCCCACCGGCTGGCCAGCGCCGGGATAAACTGCTGTTGGTTGTTCTCGAGGCGGGTCTCCAGCATCCCCGGGAACATGAAGTGGATCGGATAGAACCCGTAGGAGCTGTCGGTGTAGATCGGGCTGAAGTTGTTCGGGGGGCTCCACATCCCGCTGACCACGACCAGCGACGACTTCGGCGCGCCCCACACCCCCGCGGGGAGCCCCAGGGCGGCCGTGACCACGATGGCGGCGGCGGCCGCCAAACACGTACGGATTCTGCTCATGCCTCTCCCTCCAGTAGAACTCGCTCATTGCAAAACAGGTCTGGCCACGAGCCGTGAGAGTGTTCCCCCCGGATCGGGAACGCCCCTCTTTCGGTCGCCGTGCGGCGAGCACGCGGACCTGGGAGAGGCGGAGGGGCCTCGGGTCAGAGCTTCAGGCTGGGGTCCAGCGCATCCCTGAGCCCGTCCCCGACGAAGTTGATAGCAAGGACCGAGATGAGGATCATGAACCCGGGAGGCATCCACAACCAGGACATGCGTTCGAGGACGGTCAGCGACTGCGCGTCGGTGAGCATGTTGCCCCAGGACGGCGTCGGCGGCTGAACCCCCATCCCGAGGAACGAGAGCGCCGCCTCCACGAGAATGGCGTTGGCTGTTCCGAAGGTGGCGGCGACCAGGACCGGCGCCATCGCGTTGGGGAGTAAGTGACGCTCGATCACCCGGACGTCGGCGGCGCCGGACGCTCGCGCCGCCTGAACAAACTCCTGATCCCGCAGCGTCAACAGTTGGCCCCGGACCAATCTCGCGACTCCCGGCCACCCCAGGAGGCCGAGCACGATAATGACGTTCCACAGGCTCGGCTTCCCAAAGACGCTCACCGCGAACAAGATGATGACCAGAGGAGGGAACGAGAGGACGATGTCCATGAGCCGGCTCAGCAGGACGTCCGCGACCCCGCCGTGGTAGCCGGCCAGGGAGCCTACCGTGGTGCCGATCGCGGCGTAGATCGCGACGGCGAGAAGTCCCACGGTCAGCGAGACGCGGGCCGCATAGATCAAGCGGCTCAGGACGTCGCGGCCCACACTGTCGGTGCCGAGCACGTGCAGATCGGACGGACCGGCTTGGAACGCGCCGGGGTCGATCGTGGTCGGGTTGTAGGGAGCCAGCAGAGGAGCGGCAAGCGCGGTCACTGCGATGCCGGCGAGGATCACCAGGCCGGCGACCGCCGGCCGGTGGCGCAGAAACCGGCGGAGCGCGAGGGCCCAAAAGGACGCCCCCGTGATCCGGGGTCCGCTTCTCTTCATTCGTAGCGAACCCTCGGATCGACGAGTGAGTAGGCGACGTCGGCAAGCAGGTTGGCGACCGCGACGAGTCCGGCGCTGATCAGGGTGATCCCCATCAGGATAGGGTAGTCGCGCTGATTGATCGCCTCGATCGTCAGGCGCCCCATCCCGGGCCACTCGAAGATCTGCTCTGTGATCACCGCCCCGGCCAGCAGGATTGGGATCTGCAGGCCGGCGAGGGTGATCACGGGGATGAGCGCGTTCCTAAGCGCGTGCCGGCGCAGCACGACAAGTTCGGCGAGCCCCTTGGCGCGGGCGGTGCGGACGTATTCCTGTCCCAGCACCTCCAGCATGCTGGAGCGCACGTAGCGGGTGACCTGCCCGGCTCCGGCGACGGCAAGGACACCTGCCGGCAGAATCAGGTGCAAGAGCGTGTCGAGGATCCCGCCCTCGCCGCCCAGCGTCACCGTGCCGCCGGTAGGCAGCCACTGCAGCTTGAGCGCGAAGAGGTAGATGCCGGCGAGGCCCAGGAAGAATGTCGGCAGGCTGATCCCGAGGAACGCAAACAGAGTCGCGAGGTAATCGATCCAGGTGTACCGTCGGGTGGCGGCCACGACCCCGGCAGGGACGGCGATGAGGTATGAGAGGAACAGCGCCGTGACGGTCAGCGTCAGCGTGGGCGGCACGCGCTCGGCGATCCGGTGCGCGACCGGGGCCCCGCTGCTGAACGAGTAGCCGAGATTGCCGTGGGTCAGCTCGTTGAGCCACCGCGCGTAGCGGACGTACACGGGCTGGTCCAGCCCGAGCGCCCGCCGCTTGATCTCGACGTCGGCCCGCGTCATGTTCGGGTCGATCAGCATCTGGACTGGATCCCCGGGTGTCAGCGACACGATGAGATAGCTCAGCATGGTGATGCCGAGCAGAATCGGAAGGGTGATCAGGACCCGCCGCAGCAGATACTGCTGCATTCCGCTCAGTCCGCGGCAAACTCGTAGAGGAACCGGCAGACGGAGCGCTCGAACAACCGCATCCCGTCGATCGTCGCGTACTCGTTGGGGCTGTGGGGCCGCCCTCCGTGCCCCAACCCGCCCATCACAAACGGCTGGTTGAGGACCCGGCGGAAGAGATAGAACGGCGCCGAGCCGGCAAGGTGCGGCCAGATCTCCGGCTCTCCTTTCAGGGCCCGAACCGTGCGGATCATCGCCTGGACGGCCGGCTCGTTGACGCTCGTCTTGGCCGGCGGGTAGCCCTCGTAGAAATGGACCTGGATATCATCGCGATCGATGCGCCGGAGATGCGCCAGGATCCGCTCCCGGACGCGTTCGGGCTCCATGTTGGGCACGAGCCGGACGTCCATCTTCACCCGCGCCTCGTGGGGCAGGAGCGTCTTCATCCCCGGGCCGGTATACCCGCCCCAGATCCCGTCGATGTTCAACGTCGGAGTGTAGAGGTACTGGCGGAGCAGGGCCGCGCCGGCGAGGTTGTACTTGAACCGCTCCGCATCCCACATCGCCAGCTGCGTCTCAGGATCAAAGGTCTTGGCGAGGTTCTCGAGCAGCGCTTCGTCCTCGGCGCTCGGCGGTACGATGTCGTCGTAGAGCCCATCGATCCTGATCTGCTCCTCGTCATCCATCATCGTGCCGAGCGCCCGCACGAGCCGCCACGCCGGACTCCCCACCCAGACCGCGTTGCTGCCGTGGACCCCCTGTGTCCGCGGGCCCCCCCACGCACCACCGCGGGCGGCGACCTCGAAATACTGGATGCCCTTCACGCCCAGCCACAGCACGGGCTTTCCGCGCCGATCCTGACAGAAGAACGCGAAGAACGTGGCGTCGGCCCCGAGCCGATCCTTGTGGGCATGGATGAACCCCGGCAGGTTGCGGCTGCCCAGCTCCTCCTCGCCTTCCACGACGAACTTCACATTGACCGGCAGCCGGCCATCGACCGCCTGAATACTCTCGAGCACATTGAACAGCCCGGCAAGCGGGCCCTTGGTGTTGTAGATGCCGCGCGCGACGATGCTCCGGCCTACCTCGGGGAGATCGACCGCCTCGCCCGCGAAGGGGGGAACCATCCACTCCTCCCCCTCGACCGGCTGGACATCGTACATCCCGTAGAGGAGCAGGGTCTTCGGACGCCCCGCGTCGATCGCACCGTGGACAACCGGCCACCCGGGAGTCGGCGCAATCTCCGCGCTCCCACCGAGGCAGCGGACCGTGTCCCGGACCAGCTCGGACATCTCCCGCATTCCGACGCCTTCGCCGCTGATGCTGGGCTGGCGGACGAACGCTCTGATTCGCTCCAGGTGTCGCTCAAATGCGCCGTCGATGTGACGGTATAGCGGCTGCAGGTCGGTCATGAAGGCGCCCTCCCGGGATGGCCCATTCGGGCCGCGAGCAGACGGCGCCTCATCGCTACGACGCGGAGTTCGACCGGTCCTCCCCTCTCAGCGTGTCCGGAACAAGTGTCTCGGGGGCATTAGTGTAGGGTGCCAGGAGACACGGATGAAGGAGGATGACATGCAGGCCCGTAGCGTGATTCTAGGGCTGGTGATTGGGCTGGTGCTGGGGAGCGTCGTGACTGCGTTTGGGGAAAACGGTTTGACATGGTACACCGTATCGCAGTTGTACAGTGGCACGAATAACCGCAGCCTCCAACTCGGTTATTGGGCGGGAGTGCAAGACGCCATGGAGGACATTGTGACGCCGCCTGTGACCACGGTAGGAGATCTGCAGCGGGCACTCAACTGCATGAATCAGCACACCAGTGACCGCCTCGGTGCTTTCGCCGAATGGGCGTTTAGCGTTGTGAATCGAAGCGACCGACAACAATTCACCGCGGCGAGCGTTCTGATTGCACATGCCTGTGAGTAGGAAATTTTAATACCGTACTTTCAATTCCCGGACACCCCACACGCGTGCCAGCTCAGGGGTTTCCATGTAGATGTCCATGCGCCGCGTCCATTCAGGAGCCATGACATCCCGGACTCTATATTTCCACCCCGCGAGACACACGTCGCGCCCCAGCAGGGGCGTCAGATCGTGTGACACTGCAACCGTACCGGTCCACACCTTCCCACCGAGTGCCACTTCTGTGCCGGGTGTCATTCCATCCCCCACACTATACGCGGTCGCCGTCACCTGCATGACGCGGTTTCCCAGCCCGTAGCAGCGATGTGCTGCCGGATGCATCTTAGACGGCAATGCGAACGTCGGCCCGATCGCCGGTGGTAGCACCAATACGCCCAGCCACGAGAGCAACATAATCCCCATGGAGCCCAAACGCGCGCACATCCCAGCACACCCCCCATCTCACGCGGCCCAGCCGGACCACATCTGGTCATTGTGACGAATCAGTTGGAGGAGGGGACCTCATTCACTTTCGTCTCTTTTGCTGGACCGGCGCTCGTCCGGATGAAATCGCGCTCATCCGTCCGAACTCATACGTTTGCGCTGAAAAGGCCTAAAATACGCAGGAACCCTACGGTTAAGACGCGGGAGGTGGGCACGTGAAAAACTTTCAGGTATCGGTCGTCGTCTTACTCGCGCTAATCGGCTCGGAGCTCGCGATGATCGCCGGGCGGCCTCACACTACTTCAGTTGTTGCCAGGAGAGGATCGTGAGGCCGCGCCCGAAGGCGCTCAGCGCCAGGGGATCGAACCGAAGAACAACGGTCGCATCCTCTACGGTGAAGCTCGAGTTCGGAGTGCCGCGGTTGTTGTGGTACATGGCGCCGATTTGATCGACCGCGGCACCCGGCCCGATCGTCATCCCGTCCGCCGTGTAGAGGAGGCCGTCGGTGATGAGTCGTTGCAAGGAGCCTCCGCATAGGACCAGCCGCCCGGATCCCCTGATCGTCTGCCCTCCACACACGGTGGTGAGGCGTCCGGCCGGGGTCGGGAGACCCAACACCACCACCCCGGGCGTGGCCCGGCCGGCCGCGGTCGTCAGATCGTGCCGATTCGTCAGGCTCACGTCCTCGCCGAGGATCAGGTCACCCGCGATCGCCAGCGTCACATCGCCGTTCGGACCGCCCAGGTCGAGGTCCCGGACCACCTGGACGATCCCGGCCACGTAAACGGTGCCTTGCAGCCCCTCTCCCCGGTGGGTTGAGAGATACCCCACGAGCTGGTAAAAATCCAAGTTCGAGTACACCGAATCGGTCTTGTCCGGGAACCCCGCGTGCTTGTTGACCATGACGTTCGCTGCGTTGCGCTTGGCGCTTTCGAGAAACGGTGCGCGGTCGAGCGCGAGCTGGGGAAGCTGCTGCTCCCGCATACGCCTCATATAGACATGCCGCATGCCGGCCGCATCGCGCGCCATGCTCTCAACGGTTCCGCGGAGGGTGGCAACACTCTCGAGATCGGCATGCGAGTCTCGAGCGCTCACACAGGCAGCGACGGTCCCGCAGGCGTTCAAGAGCGTCCCGGTCTGTGGCCGCGCCTTGACGAGATCTCCAAAGACCCCGAGAATCCAGGGCGAGCCGTCGGCGGCCGGATCGGGGTCGTAGGCGGGACGCGCAGGGAAGCCGAAAAGGGCGTAATCGGGGACCGACCCGACATCGCGGAGCCGCACCATCTGCATCGCTTCTTCGCTCAGCGCGTTCAGGTGAACTCCTGTGTCGGCGAAGTGGGTCTCGGTGAATGATCCCAGGCTTCCCCCGCCGCCGGGGGTGTCCGTGCCGTAGCCGGCCAGATAGATCCTGGTAGCGCTCCCCCCCAGCTCGATTCGCGAGACACCGAACAGCGCAATCGCCATCGGGGTCCCGGCGATTGCGCACGCACGCACCCGGGCCGGGATGGCTCGCTTCAGGAACGGGACCTCGGCCAACGCCTCGAGTGTCTTGAAGCCGGCGCCGCATCCCGTGGCGGGCCCCGCGTCCACCCAATACGTGAAGCGTCCGCCGCCGTATGGTCGAGTCACCCCGCGCGCCGGGGTCGTGTAGGCTCGGGGATCGACCGCGGCGGCGATCTCCCCCTTGGCTTCTTCCAGGCCGGCTTGGGCGAGATAGAAGCTCCGCGCCACGGCATTCTGAATGGACGCATGGAGCACGTCCGTGTCCATCACTCCCACGAGGGCGAAGCCGATCGTGGTCACGATCATGATCGTCGCCAGCACCGCGATCATGGCGACCCCGCGCTCGGTCGTGGGGACGTCCTGCGCGTTCACGGGTTCTCCGGGACGATGACCGTCTGGACGTAAACATCACCCCGGCTGGGGGAGGCACCGGGGACACGTTCGTGCAGCGTCACCGCGACCGATGACGGGGCGGCGTTCCCCGCGGGCTCGAGCGTAAACGATGCGCCGACGACGCGGGTGCCGATGACCGCGTGCGGGGTCAGCGCCGGGGGTGGCCACTCGACCGCTGGGAATGTAGTACTCGGGTCGCACCGGCTGCGCAGCTCGTTCGAGGCCGCATCGCGCCAGAAGTAGATCGTCGCCTGCCAGTTAGGACCCCCGTTGACCAGTTGAAAGTGGCCTCCGCAGTTCGCATCGCGGGCCGTCACGAACCCGATGCACCCATCGTACTGTCCGGTGCACCCTGCCTCTGCCGGGTAGACCCTCAACCGGTCCGGCGCAAGGGTGGTTTCGTGCAGGACCCGGGCCGTCCGATCAAGGGCCAGCCGCACATCCTGCTGGACCGCAAGCCGGTCGTCGGCGCGCTGAGCGAGCACAAGAGCCATGACGAATACCTGGTAGATCGACAGGATCACGAGCCCGAACAGCGCGAGCCCCACAAGAGCGTCGACGATCACATACCCGCGCTGCGAGCGTGAACGGGTCATGGCGCATCCGGCCCCCTGACCCGGGTCTCCAGAGTCCGCGTCTGCGTGACGAGACCCCCCGAGCAGTTGGCTGAGGCGTTCCCCGACGCGCATCCTCCGCCATACGCAACCTGCCAGCTCACTGCGACCGCGATGTCGAGGAATCCCGTGACCGCACGACGCACGGTCGTGCGGATCGTGTACGGCCGGCCCCGTCCGGGGGGAACCTGGGCGATCGACGTGCTGTCGTTCTCCGCGAGCAGCGTCCGCGCCGGCATCGTGCGCAGTATCTCCACGCGGGCCCGCGCGAGGTTCATCGCGATGGACGCGGTCTCGGCCACGACCCCGGAAGACAGCGACAGCATGAACATCCCCCACACCCCCAGCATCGCGACGCTGAAGAGGGTAAGCGCCACGAGGATCTCAATCGTCCCGAGACCCCATTCGGCCGGGGATCTTCTCATGGACTTCAGAAGGGATGCGACGAATGGACCGGGATGGGGCGCCCTTGTCCGCGCCGAGCGCCCCATCCTGTCACGGCAGGCGACCCCGACCCTACGGCTGCGCCGCCAGATCAGTGACGAACTGATTGGCCTTCGGGCTTCCGAATCCCGTAGTGAGGTCCCATCCTGCGGTCGTCGGCATGCCCGGAACGCCCGAGCCGTACTCGGCGTTGCTGTTAAGCGTGGTCACCCCCGCGCCGGTCCCGAACGCGAGGGGCACGATGTCAAGGAAGTCGGCGGCTGGCAGTTGGTAGAGCCTGGGGTTCAGATACCCCACCGGACCCTTCCCCGCCTGAGCCCGCATCTGGTTGGCCACGGCGATGAGCGCCGTGAGCTGGGGCGATGCGGCACTCGTCCCACCAACGGTATGCCATCCCAAGCGCACGCCGGGGAAGCTCGTGTACACGAGTACCCCGCCGTTCACCGCCGCGTTCCAGGACAGATCGGGAATGCCACGACGGCCCTGCAAATTCGGGATGCCGGACTGGAAGGCCGGGGTGGCGAACAGCACGCTGCGCCCGCCCCCGGTCGCGATCCGATCCCAGTCTTCTTTCCATACCGCTTCGGTCCGCCCGCCCGGAACGACGTTGAAGTTTAAGTAACTGGCCCGGCAGGTGTTGACAGGGGTGCCTGCCGCCAAGCAGGTGAAATAGGTGGACGCTTGGACTGTCGGGTTCCATCGCCAGCCGAACTGCAGCCAAGTTCCCCCTGCCGAGGTCACCAGCGGGTCCGACGACGGCCAGTTCACGGTCGGGAAGGGGAACACCCGCATCTGTTTGTCGACGTTCGCGGTGCCAGTGTCGCCGCTCGAGCCCAGCACGGTCATCCCGTTCGCAGCGGCCTGCTGGTAGATCTTGTCGAACCGCGCCACCTGCGGATCCCCGGCCCCGTGGAACGACTGCTCGGTGGCCGCGAAGCTCTGGCTCATGGCCGAGCCCGGGAAGTTGACCGTCGCGATCTCTTCGCCCTTGAGCATGTTCGGGAACCCCTGTACATCCTCGGTCTCGGACGGGACGGTCGCGATCAAGACGATCTTTGCGTCGGGCGCGATGGCATGAGCCCATTGCAGATCCAGGCTGGTCTCGACGGCCCAGCCGACCGGGGCGCCGTTGACCGAGTTGTTGAAGGGCGGTGTGCCGTCCGGGTGGATGATCGTGAGGTCCGGCTGGGGCAGGCCGAAGGTGGTGCTGAAGACCTGTAGATCGTGCAGGGCTGTCGGGCTGCCGTACGAGTCGACAATGACGATCGTCTGCCCCGCCCCGGCGTTACGTGGGTTCGCATTATGGAGGGCGCCGACGCCGTAGGCGGCATAGATATCGGACGGGGCATAGCAGTGGATGAAAGCCGACTTGAACACCGGCGCCGGGGTGATGCATGCCGCAGCAGCAGCAGGGATCGCCGCCTGATCGGGCTCATCGGGTGCCACAGCGACGAGCGGCACGAACTGCAGGATCCCGCGGGGCGTAGGCGACCCCGCCACAGCCACCGCTGCGACGAGGGTGAAGATCGCGAACAGGGCCGGACGCGTCCAGGTCCGAAATCGTGGCATACTGCTACCCCCCTCTCTCAGATCGAAGTGGTTATCAGAATATCAGGCATGGCTTCCCTTCAAACCGGTAATCGTTCCTTCCTTCGGTCGATTGCCCGTCCCTGTCTGTTTGAATGAGAACACGCATTTCATGCCGGCAAATTCGCGTGAGCGGCATTTTTGTATGGGGACACGAGAGAATGTGCTGCTGGCGAATCGCTTGTTGAGTCTATCGAAGACAGGAGCTAACGGTGGAGCGGGAAACGGGACTCGAACCCGTTTCCCGCTTTATGACCGGGCTCGCGGGTCAGCGCACGGAGACCTCGACGCTGGCCGGGTCGGACTGGACGCCGTTTACGATCTCCACGGCGGAGATGACATACGGGAACGCCACAAAGGGAATCGACGAGACGTTCATGTCCACCCTCCAGCGCCCCGCCTTATTGGCGACGGTCTGCTGCTGGATCGTGTTTCCGAGCAGACGCGGTTGCGCCTTGACGACGACGATCGCCCCTGGGCTCGCCGAGCCTTCCACCGAGAACGCGTTTCCGACCGTTGCCCCGTTGCCGGGGACGGCGATCGACGGCGCGGAGACGACGGTGACGGTCGGGGTCTGCGCCGATGTGTCGGCCACGTTCACTTCGTAGGCCTCATTGGTCCCTTCGATAACCAGGAAGCGGGCGTTGCGCCCGTTCTGGAACGCGCCGAAGTCCGCCGCCTGACCGTTCAGGGTGATCCTGGCGTCATTGAGGACGACGAATGACACACCGCTGGTAAGCGTGACGGTACGGTTCCGGCCGTTCACCGTCGCGATCCGGCCGGACGCGCCGACCCGGTACTGTGCGGTGATCTTCACCGCTTGGTTCTGGCCGTTCATGTCAACCACGACGTGATCGCCGCGCTGGAGCGCCCCGAGCGGCGCGGAGCCGCCCGCATTACCCTGCGCATTGTAGCGGAAGATGGCCGTCTCGGGCAGGACCGGAATCGTGTAGTCTTGGTTGTTGCTCCGGACGACAATCTGAGGGTGGTCACCGGACGATACGGACATGAGCCGCCCCGAGAGCGTCTGGCCCGGCGACGGTGCCGGGGGTGGGGTCTGTAGAATCGGGGGCGGCGGCGTGCCGGCACCGGTCGAGCCAATCAGGATCGTCTGGCTTGCCTCAACCCACTGCACGTTTGCCCCGAGCGACTCGCTGATGAAGCGGAGCGGGACCATCGTCCTGCCCGCGATCGTGAAGGCTGGAACGTCGAGCAGGGCCGCGTTAGAATTGACGCGCGCCTGTCGCGACCCGATGGTCAACTCCACCGTCTGCGGTCCCCGAACCGCAACGATATGCTGCGTTTGGGGGTCGAAGTCGACCGTGGCCCCAAGGCGCTCAAAGATCCCCCGCAACGGCACAAGCACCCGCCCCTGGATCATACTGGGCGGCACGTCAAACGAGAGCGGCTGCCCATCGACGTACACTCGAATAGGCGCCTGTTGCGCGAACACACCAGCAGGCAACATCAAACTCACTGCAACAACGAGGCTCACGAGCAGCGAAACGTTACGCCGCATCATGTTCCTCCCTCCTTTCGAGGCCGCTCTGTTCCCGAAACGGCCCTATGGATGAGTGCACCGCTCTTTCAACAGACCATTTTTCCCCGGGGATCCGGCCCCGAAACACATCGGGGGCGCCCATCAGGCGCCCCCGGCAGCGTAGAATCTGTGGAGTTTTTCCGCCAGATTACCCGTCCGTCGGCAGGTGCATGTACATCGACTGCAGCGCGATGCGCCCCGGCCCGGTGAAGCGGTTCCAGAAGATCTGGCCCGCGCTCGCAAAGAGCCCGGTCGAGAACTTTTGGAAGATGGTCTGCATCTGCACAGAGCGGTCCTTGTAGACCCACCCGCCCGGCTCGATGTCGATCTGCTCGTTCGGGCCGAGGGTCACTTCGAAGACGTTGCCGTAACCGTGCAACCACAGGATCCCGTCCTGCCGCAGGCAGGTGAAGGTGTCAATAAAAAACCCCGTGCCGCTGAACAGAATATTGGCGGCGCCCTTGACCCGGGTGAACGAGTAGTCCACGCCGTCCGTCGCGGCGAGGAACTGGTGCTCCCGGACGTCCACCGCCTCGCCGACCTTCATGTGCAGGCCAAACACGTGCCCCGCTCCGTCCCGGCTAAACGCGATCCTGCCCGGCCCTTTGGCCTGGGTCATGAATACCGGCATCCCCGAGAGCACCCGTTTGAACGCCCCCTTGAGGGGTTTGAGGGACACTTCGACGGCGGGATCCTTCCACAGCAGAATATGGTGCTCGAAGTACACCTGCATGGCCGACAGCTCCACGTGGAGCGCCGGAACGAGTTCGCCCTCGATGTGATACGTGACGCCGCCAAATGTCTCATCGCGAGCCGTGGTGGGAAGCAGGATGGGAACCGCCATGAACAGCACCTCCTCATCTCATTACCTTTCTCGACAGGTACGAGCCGTGCGCGAGGCAAAAAAGAAAGATGGAACGACCACGGTGTCCGAACGCGTAAGATGAGTGCCCCAATGGATGGGGGCTTAGACCCGGGGGCCGCCCGAGCCGGCGCGGCGCGGGATGGGGGCCGCGGCCGAGATCAGGAGTGAGAGCATGCGGGACCTTCACCGCGATGCCGTTGTGGTGGACTGCCATAACGATTTGATCCTGCTCGTTGCGAGGAAACGAGCACTGGGAGAAGCCGGTTACTTTCGGGATCACGTCATCCCAACGCTCCGAGAGGGGGGTGTGGACGTCCAAGTCGTCCCCATATTTATGGAAAGCGAATACGCGGCCGAGGGAGCCCTGCGCCGGACGCTCCAACTCGTCGAGTACGTTCACCAGGAGGTCGAGGCGAACCGCGACGCGGTGGCGCTTTGCCTGACCGGCGGAGAGATCGACGAGGCGGTCGCGCAGGATAAGATCGCCTTGGTCCTCGCGCTGGAGGGCTGCGAGGGTGTCGGGCGGCATGTCGAGCTTTTGGGCACGATGTTTCGGCTCGGCGTGCGCATTGCCTCGTTCACGCACTTCGGTCGGACGCTACTGGCGGACGGCAGCGGCGAGGACGACACCGGTGGTCGGTTGACGCACGCCGGGGTCGCCGCGGTCAGGGAAATGGAACGTGTGGGGATCCTCGTCGACGTCTCCCATCTCTCCGAGGCCGGGACGCGCCACGTGTTTGAAATCGCCACCCGCCCGGTGATCGCTTCACATTCTTCGGCCCGCGTCCTCTGTGATCACCACCGCAACCTCACCGACGATCAGTTGCGGGCCATCGCGATCACGGGCGGGGTGATCGGGATCAACTTCTTCCCTGCATTCGTGGACAGGGACCATCCCACCGTGGACCGGGTCGTGGATCACATCGAGCACGTCGCGACGGTCGCCGGCATCGAGCACGTCGGAATCGGACCGGACTTTATCAAGGAATACTACGACGAGGTCTATCCTCAGTACCCAACCTTCAAGGTCCAGGGCCTCGACGCCAGGACGCCGGTCGAGGGCCTCGCGGGCCCGCAGGACCTGCCGGCCGTGACACAGGCGCTGCGGCGCAGAGGCATATCCGAGAAGGACGCGCGCAAGATTCTCGGAGAGAACTTCCTCCGCGTGTTCCGGTCCGGGTTGGGCGTCCCTGGAAGATAACGGGACATGGGAGGTTGGGGGAGGCCCCGAGGGAGGCCTCCCCGCGGCGGTTATTTGGGCGTCAGGTCCATCGCCTCGGTGATCCTAGTGAACGGGATCTTGGCGGTCTCATTCACCTGCTTTACCAGGTCCGCGTTCGACGCCTCGAACAGGCACATGCAGTGCGACTCGCCGGGCACAAACGTGCTGCGGATGTACCGCACGGGCTTGCCTTGTGCGCTGAACTGCCGGCTGGTCTCGATCGCGGCCTTCTGGGCGGCTGCGAGTTGATCGATCGTCACCCCTGGGAGGTTTCGATCTACCATATAGACGGGCATCTCCGCACCTCCTGGCTTAGTGTGTGCAACCCTACCTCGGTCTCAGCCTCGAGTCATCTATTTCGCGCTCCGGGTGCGCAGTTCCCCGATCGGCCCGGCCGCCGGGACCCGGTCATGGACACGCGGCCACCGCCTCGATCTCCAGCAGGTACTCCGGGGTGGCGAGGCTCGCCACGACCACGAACGTGTTTGGCGGGAAGTACGTCTTGAAATACCGCGCGCGGACCTCCGCGATCTTCGCCCGGTACGCCAGGCTCGTCGTATATGTCGTCATCTTCACGACGTCGTCGAACGTCGCCCCGGCGGAGGCCAGGACCGCCTTGAGGTTTTCGAACACCTGCACCGCCTGGGCCTCGACGTCGCCTCTGCCGACGATCGCCCCCTCGATGTCCTGCGCCACCTGACCCGCGAGAAACACCAACCCCCCGGCCTTCGCCGCGTGCGAGTACCCTGTCGTCTTGTGCACGCCCCGAACGGCCACGTCCTCACGCCGCATATCCATCCCTCCTCCGTGAAAGGGCACGAGTCGCGCGTCACCCATGACGCGGCGGCGACGACGCGGTCTCCAATCTTCGCGCTCACGGTGCGGACTCCCCCGTCGGCTAAGCGTTGTGCATCTCTCAGGCGGTGAGCTTACGCAGGGCAGACCCAGGCTAACGCCGATCAATAAGCGGCGACGTCGACGACAGCGATTCAGTCGGATAAGTTCCTGCTCGATCGAAACTCTCTCCAAGCCGGTGACTTGCCGCGCATTCGTGCGCTGCAGCACGGCTGGTAAGCTATCGAATTAGCGCAGTGATCTGAACGCCGCTCGGACCTCTTCA
>DASSXJ010000213.1 GCA_035703895.1 bacterium
GCGCGGACTCGTGTCACCGGAGCAGGCGCGCGAGGAATACGGGGTGGTGCTCCGGGCGGATGGAACGGCTGTCGACCCGGAGGCGACCGGCTCTCTGCGGCGCACGATGGCGGCGGAGCGGTCTGTGCAGGCGGTCGATCGAGGCAGCATACGTCCCGGCCCGCCGCCGGGGAGGCTCGTCGAGGTCGACCCCATCCCCGGCCTCTAGCCCGGCCGCCGGCTCGGCGCGCGCGCAGCCTATAGGACTTGATTTCAAAGCCGTGGAATATGAGCGGGAGCACGCGTCCTTGGCTGCCGCGACCGCGGTACTTCATGACGTACATAGGCAAGGGGGAATGGTGATGCGACCCGGCCGCTTTCGTCTTGCGAGTGTTGCGATCGTGGCGCTGCTTGCGGCCGGGCTGGCGCGGGCGACGCTGGCCGGCGCCGCGCCGGATGTGAAACAGACCCTCGTCGTCGCGGTCTCCCGCGACATGCAAAACCTGGACCCCACAAACGCATCGTCGGACAGTTTCACCCTAGAGACCCTCACCAACGTCTACTCCTGGTTGATCGACTACAAGGTGGTCAAGCAGCCCAACGGGCAGACGATCGGTGCCGCCAACGAGTTCGTCGGCAACCTGGCGGAATCGTTCCGGCTGACGGACGGCGGCAAGAAGCTCCTCGTCACGCTGCGGCGGAACCTCAAGTTCTCGAACGGGGACCCGGTCGACGCGAACGCGGTGAAGTTCACCTACGACCGGCTGTTCGACCAGAACGCTACCACGGCGGCGCTCACGAAGATGGCCGAGGTCAGGACCAAGGACGCCGTGCGCGTCGTTGACGATCGGACGGTAGAGTTTGGGATCTCGGAGCCGAACACCCTGCTCCTGGGCAACATGTCACAGTACGGCCACTCCATCCTCAACCCGAACGTTGTGCGGCCGCACATGACGGCCGCGGATCCATCCGGCCACGAATGGCTCAAGTCCAACACGAAGGGCACCGAGACGGGGCCCTACGTCTTGGAGTCGTGGCAGCCGGGCGTGGAGTTCGTGCTGACACGCAACCCGAATTTCTGGGGGCCGCCTCCACGGATCGCCCGCGTGGTCTTGCGCATCGTCCCCGACCCCTCGGCGCGGCTCGCCCTGCTTAAGTCGGGCGACGCCGACATCGCGCGCGACCTCGCGCCGCTGGACGAGGTGCAGCTCCTGAAGGACCCGAACGTGACCATCTATCGCTTCCCGACCCGCATCGTGTCGTTCCTGGGGATGAACGCGAGCGTCGCCCCCTTCAACAACGTGAAGCTGCGGCAGGCGATCTCCTATGCCATCCCGTACGGTACGATCATCCGCAGCGTGATGGTCGGGTTCGCCCGCCCGCTGACCAGCCCGGTCCCGAGCGGGATGCCGACGCACACCGATGAGTTCTTCAAGTACAAGACGGATCCGGCTCGCGCCAAGGCGCTGCTGGCCGAGGCCGGCTTCCCGAGCGGGACGAATCTCACCTTTACGTCCCGCGCCGATCTCGCCGAATCGAAGAGCATCTCGGTCTGGGTGAAGAGCGCCCTGGCGAGGACGGGGGTCAACGTCACGATCAACGAGATGCCGGGCGCGGCGTTTACCGCGGCCCTGCAGAAGCACGAGCTGGTCTTCTTTCACCATCCCGGATGGAACTCGATCAACAACGACCCCTTCTATCACGTCTTCTGGCTGCTGAAGAGTAGCTGCTGCGACTATACCAACTACCACAACAAAGAGATCGACGATTTGATCACCAAGTATACGGTCTCGACCGACCTCAAGGCGCGCGCCGACGCGTCGCGTCGAATCCAGGAGATCGCCACCGACGAGGCGGCGTGGGTGTTCCTCTACCAGCCAGACCTCGTCCTGGCCACGCGAAAGAACGTCGGCGGCGTCGTCTACTATCCCGCGGACGTGCGGCTGCGTTACTATTATCTGACCAAGGAGTGAGGCCGCCCCACGCGCGCGCTTAGGCTCACCGCCCGCCGCGTCGCCCTCGCGCTGCCGGTGCTGCTCGGCGTCACCCTGGTCACGTTTGTCCTGACACGCGTGCTCCCCGGAAGCCCGATCGACCAGATCGCGGGCCCCATGTCCACCCCCGCGCAGCGGCAGGCGCTTATGGCCCACTATGGCCTCGACCGGCCGCTGTGGGTTCAGTATCTGGCCTACATCGGGGGCGTGGCGCGAGGCGACTTCGGTTTTTCCTTCACGACGAGTCACCCCGTGGCCCAGGACCTGGGCCGATTCTTCCCCGCGACCATGGAGCTGACGACGACGGCGATGGTCGTGGCGACTGTCGTCGGCGTGCCGCTCGGGGTGTTGGGCGCGGTGCGGGCCGGCTCCTGGATCGACCACTTGGTGCGCGTCGTCGCCGTCGCCGGGGTGGCGCTGCCGATCTTCTGGCTCAGCCTGGTCCTGATCTACCTTCTGTACTCGACGTGGCACCTGCTTCCGGCGCCGATGGGCCGGCTCAGCCCGCAGAGCGTACCGCCGCACCAGGTCACGGGGCTGCTGCTGGTCGACAGCCTCCTCGCCGGGGACGGCGCGGCGTTTATCGATGCCGTCCGGCACCTCGTGCTGCCCGTCGCCGTGCTGGCCTTCGCGGCCGTGGCGCCGCTGGCCCGCATCACCCGGACCAGCATGCTGGAGATATTGTCGAGCCCTCACGTCCGGGCGACGCGGTCGCTCGGCATTCCCGCCCGGCGCGTGGTGTGGACGTACGCGTTCCGGAACGCCATGCTGCCGGTGCTCACCATGTTGGCGATCGTGTACGGGTTCCTCCTAGGAGGCTCCGTGCTTGTCGAGACGGTGTTCGCGTGGCCGGGCCTCGGCCGGTATGCCTTCAACGCGGTCAGCGGGAACGACTACCCGGCCGTCCAGGGGTTCATCCTCTACGCGACGGTGATCTACGTCACCATTTTCATCGTGGTGGACGTCCTCTACGGCGTGCTCGACCCGCGCGTCGCGGCATGAACGCGGTGACCGGAGCCGGCAGCGCGCCGCGGCCGGCCTGGGGCGGCGCCGTCGATCTGCTGCGCGCGCACCCCGTGACGGCGGCCGGGGCCGTACTGATCGCACTCGTCGCGGTAGCCGGCCTCGCCGCGCCGGTCCTGGCCCCATACGACCCGCTTAGGACGGATCCCGGCGACACACTGCGAGCGCCGGGAGGCGCGCATCTCATGGGCACCGACGACTTCGGCGAGGACATTTGGTCCCGGGTGTTGTGGGGAGCGCGCATCGATCTGGAGATAGCGCTCGTCGCGGTCGCCGTGGCGCTGGCCCTGGGATGCACGCTGGGGGCGCTGGCGGGGTTCTCCGGTGGGTGGGTCGACGAAGCCGTGATGCGAAGCATGGACGTCCTGCAGGCCTTCCCCTCGTTCATCCTGGCCATGGGGATCGCCGCAGCGTTGGGCCCGAGCCTTCGAAACCTGATCCTGTCGGTGGCGCTGATCAACGTGGCGGTTTACGCCCGCCTGATGCGGGCCCGGCTACTAGTGGTGAAGCAGGCGATGTACGCGATGGCTGCGCGCGGCGCGGGGAACCCGCCGTGGCGGCTCCTGCTCGTACACCTGATCCCCAACTGCCTGACCCCGATCTTCGTGCAATCCAGCCTGCAGTCGGGGTGGGCGATCCTGACCGCGGCCGGCCTGTCGTTCGTCGGGCTCGGCGTCCGCGTTCCCGAGCCGGAGTGGGGCGTGATGGTGGCGATGGGCGTGGCGCGGATCACCTCCGGCTCCTGGTGGGTGTCGTTCTATCCGGGCCTCTGCATCGCGCTGGTGGTGATGGGCTTCAACCTGATCGGCGACGGTCTGCAGGATCTGCTGGATCCGCAAAGGCGGTAGCCGTGCTCGAGGTGCGGGACCTCGTGGTCGCGTTCCGTTCGGCGCGGGACTCCGCGACGGCCCTCCATGGGGTCGACCTGCGCCTTGCTCCGGGGAAGGTGACGGGCCTGGTCGGCGAAAGCGGCTGCGGCAAGACGGTGACGGCCCTCGCCGTGATGCGGCTTTTGCCGCCCACGGCCGAGATTCGGCGCGGGCGCGTTCTGCTCGAAGGGGCGGATCTCCTCACCCTGCCCGAGCGTCAGATGGAACGCGTCCGCGGCGCCCGCATCGCGATGATCTTTCAGCAGCCGCGCGCGTCCCTGAACCCGGTCTTCCCGATCGCGGCGCAACTCACCGACGTCCTCCGCCGGCACCGTGGCCTCACCGCCCGTGCAGCGACGGAGGAGGGACAGGCGCTGCTGGCACGGGTGGGACTGCCTCGCCCCGAGCGCGTCATGCAAGCGTACGCGCACCAGCTGTCCGGCGGGATGTGCCAGCGCGTGATGATCGCGCTGGCGCTGGCTTGCCGCCCGGCGGTGCTTGTCGCGGACGAGCCAACCACGGCGCTCGACGTCACGATCCAGCTGCAGATCGTCGAGCTGCTCAAAACGCTACAACGCGATCTGGGGCTCACGGTCCTGCTCATCACCCACGACCTCGGGCTCGTCGCGGAGATGTGCGACGAGGTGAGCGTGATGTATGCGGGTCGGATCGTCGAATCCGCCCCCGCCGCCACGCTGTTTCGCCGGCCGTTGCACCCGTACACTCGGGGGTTGATCGCCTCCCGCGTGCGCAGCGGCAGCCGCGCCCTTCCCGTGCCGATTCCGGGACGCGTGCCCGACCTCCACGAGATGCCACCGGGATGTCCGTTCCACCCACGGTGCCCCCTCGCCAGGGACCGATGCGCCGAAGACGACGCCGTCCCCGAGGCGGCCGATGCCCGCCACATGGTGCGCTGCCATTTCTGGGCGCAGGGGGCGGTCTAGATGCTCCGCGTCGAGCGCCTGCATAAGTTCTACGGTCCCCACGGCGTGGGGCCCCGGGCGCGGCACGTTGTCCACGCCGTGGACGGCATCGACGTCGCGATCGATGCGAGCGAGACGCTGGGCCTCGTCGGCGAGTCCGGCAGCGGCAAGTCTACCGCGGGCCGGTGCATTCTTCGGCTGGAAGAGCCCACGGCCGGACGCGTGGTCCTGGATGGCGTCGATGTGACGGCGGCGTCCGCGAATGCGCTGCGGAGGTTGCGCCCCCGGATGCAGATGGTCTACCAGGATCCCTACGACTCCCTGAATCCGCGGCTCCCGGTAGGCGCCCAGATCGCCGAACCGATCTGGCTGAACGGCCTCGCCTCGAGGGCACAAGCCGGTGCGCGAGTCCGCGCGCTGCTTGAGCAGGTGGGGCTCTCTCCCGATGTCGCGGGCCGGTATCCGCACCAGCTCTCCGGGGGGCAGCAGCAGCGGGTCGCCATCGCCCGCGCCCTGGCTCCGGAACCGCGCCTTCTGGTCCTCGATGAGCCGACCGCGTCACTCGACGTATCAATCCAGGCGCAGATCATGCAGCTGCTTGTCGAGATCCAGGCACGCCGGCAGCTCGGCTACCTGCTGATCTCGCACGATCTACCGCTCGTCAGCGCGCTCGCGCAGCACGTCGCGGTGATGTATCTCGGTCAGATCGTGGAGACGGGGCCCGTAGACGACATTTTTCACCGGCCCGCCCATCCGTACACGCGAGCGCTGCTCAGCGCGACGCCGCGAGATGCCCCCGGACAGGAAAAGCGGCGCATCCTGCTGCGGGGCGAGGTCACCTCGGCGATTGATCCCCTTGACACCTGCCGCTTGTACCCGCGCTGCCCGTTCGCTATGCCGCGGTGCGTCAGCCGTCCCGCCGCCCTCGTGCCGTTCGCGCCCAAGCGGGCGGTCCGGTGCCTTCGGTTTCTGGACGAGCAACGGGGAGGCACGTGGGACCCCGGGTCAATAGAAACGCCGCCGCCGCCCCGTGCATAGTTCCATCCGCCGCCTTGTCGGCGCCGGCGCCTGATCTCCCCATAGACGCCCCGAGCAACATTCCCACGCCTTGAATCGGAGTCACGATGTCCCTGGCAAGGAGGAAGTGGCCCGACGGGTGCGAGCGCGAGGGGTGGATGATATTCGGCGGATGCACCAGCAGGCGGCGTGCGATCGAAAGGAGGCGAAACTCAATGAGAAAGTACCGGTTGCAGGATATGTCCTGGATGGAGGCTGAAGAGGCATTCAAGCGATCAGATACGGCGATCGTGCCCGTCGGAACACTCCATGGACACGGCCCGACGCCCATAGGCATTGACGCTCGTTCCGTTGAGAAGTTGGCGGATGAAGTGGGGAGGAGAACCGGCTTGACGATCCTGCCGTTGATGGCCTATGGCGAAAACGACAAGATGAGAGACTATCCGGGATCGATTGCCATCGGTCAGCATGTGATGGAGGACGTCTACATCGATATCTGCCGGAGTCTATACAGGAATGGTGTCAGGAGAGTTGTCTTTCTCAACGGCCACGGTGGCAACCACGAGGTCTTAGTCGGGGCCGGTCGGGATGTGCGACCACTTGGAATGTTGGTCGCAATTGTGTCGTGGGGCTCCATCGAGAGGGCATTGAACCCAGCCCTCTTCTCGGAGGGCAATTTCACCTCATGGGCTGCGCTGTCGGAGCTGGCGGTTGCCATCGCCATAGATGGAGCGGACATCATTGATCTGAGAGCCGGTGGATACAAAGGAGAATGGGGTTCCGACCCGCTTGTGAGAAAACTGTTCGGCGAGAAGATCAAGCCGTTGGGTTTCAACACTTTCGAGTACGCGGGAGCGCAGGTGACGATCCCGGTCGATGCGTGGGATATCGATGTGGAAAGCCCCCCTGAGATAGAGAGGAGCGCATTCGACGGACTTCGGCGCAGAGGCGAGGAAACTATCGAACGCCAAGCTGAGTACATTTCGGCGTTCGTACGAGAATTCCAGAAAATCGACGTTTCCAAAGCTCTCGGAAAATCCTAAACGATAATCATCGTCGGCTGGGCATGCGTCCGTGGGGTTTCGAGGAATATTGGGATTGCTGACGCTGGTTACCGCCACATACCTTGCTGGTAGTGGGGATTGCAGGCCTATGGCGAAGGAAGCGGCTGGTAACAAGACAAGTTTGGCAAGAACGCCGAGGACAGCGACGTCGATATCTGCGTATGCTACATGCCCATCTTCTTCTATGATCCCTCGATGTCGGGGGGACTTACCAAAGAAGATGTCGGCATCACTGACTTACCGCATACTTACGCCCAGTTCAAGAACGAGGTCGGAGCGGCCCTGGTCGCCAAGTTCGGCGGGCGGGGCGTGACCCGGGGCAACAAGGCCTTTGACGTCCACGAGAGTACGGCGCGTGTCGACGCAGATGTGGTCCCGTGCTTTGAGCACCGGAGGTACACAAGAAGGACAACGTCGCCGCACACAACGTCCAACGGCACTCCGGGCGGAAGCCAAGCATCCGAGCGGGAAGAGGGGCTTCGACCGCGGACAGGATCGCCCAGGTGGACCGTGCCTGCTCACTAATGGGGCAGTTTGCAAATCAGCAGAACACGGGTCGCATGATACACGGTGGCCACACCGACTTCCCGTGCCAAGTTTTCGACATTAAGCCGTCCGCGGGGGGGTGTTCTTGCATTGAACCTGCCAGACCAGGAATCCCTAAAAGGTCTCATCCGCGCCTAATGGACGGAGTTCAGTTGGTACGGGAGTGAGAGTCTCGGGAGGACACGAACGAGCTTTCGTCGGGGGCTGCCAGGACGAGATCGGGCAAAGAGCCGGGCAGGGTCTTCCGATGGAAGGAGTTCCAGGAACTAAAATGGAAATTCCGATTATCTGTCTTATAGGGTACGACGTTGTTTAGATCTCCACCGGTCCGGCCACCAGAACCTCGACCTTCTTCTTGTCAAACGCTTGCGCACCAAAGTTCGCAGAGTACCATGAGTACTGCCAAAAATCTCGTGACCTTATAGAATTCGCATAGTGAGGTACCGGACTCGCTGGGCCATTCATGTGTAGGAGGTCGTCGATAGTCATCTGCAACGTCCACTTCCCGATCCGCACACCCGGCACGATACGGTTGTCGTCTGTGGTCTGGGATGCAGCCGGAGCAACGAGAAGCAGAAGTGACACTAGGACTAGGACGGCTGTCTTCATGTTCTCCACCCCCTTGGGGCCGTCCGGCGAAGTACCAAGAAGGTTTCTACAAGCCGGGGCCTCCAAGTCCTGCCGAACATCTCTAAGAGTATTGGCGGTGTCAAGCCTGCGGGCGAAGCATCGCCTCCTTGGCATCCCGTGATGCCTAAACGCCGGTGTTGTTCGTCGCGTAGAGCGTATCAGTCTTCCTTGCACCTCTTGCGGGCCGTGGTGTCACACATCTCTTCGAGCCGCAAGGCTCATGATGACGGATTCGACGTCATCTTCCGACAGAAGGCCCAGGGGCTGCCCATTCAGGGACGCGGTCCGAGGACCATGTTCGGCACCGGGCTCACCCCTGCGCCGCCTTCTGGCGGAGCATGGTCAGAAAATCGGTTTCCGTCTTCCAGACGTGATAGATGACCTCCGCGAGGCGGCGGGCCAAGGCGATCCGCGCGACCTTCTTCCCTTTGCGGCTCTGCACCGTGCGATACCAGGCCCGCAACGGCCCCGGCTGGCGGCACGCCTGGGTGGCGGCCGCAGTGAGGGCCCAGCGCAGGAGCCGATTACCTTCCTTGCTGATGTGCCCCGTCCGCACGCGGTCGGCACTGGCGCGGACGCGGGGGGTTAGTCCTGCGTAGCTAGCCAGGTGCTTAGCTGTGGGGAAGCGGTGAATGTGGCCCACCTCGAGAATGACGAGTATCGCGATGAAGGGACCGATCCCCGGAATCGTCCTGAGCCGCTGCACCCGAGGATCAGGTCCCCAGCGACGCGCTAGGTCTTCGTCGAGGCCGCGGATCTGCACATCAAGGACGTGGAGCAGCGCGATACAATGCTCACGGATGAGGCTCGGCATTGGAGTCAGCGGGACCATCCCGAGTTCTCGTTGCCCTCGGATCGTCAGCCAGCTTTTGCCCGAGGTGGGCTGAAGGTTGCGGCGTGCCAGGAGCGCGAGCAGCTGATTCTTGACGCGAGTGCGGAGCCAGACGAGGGTGATGCGATGCCGGACCAGCTCCCGCGCCTCCCGTAAGTCAGCGGGCGGGATCCAGACCGTGGGGAGAAGATCGCCACGGAGCAGGAGGGCCAGCCGCTGCGCATCGACGCGATCATTCTTCAGGCGGGCAGCAGCAATTGCTTTGGTCTGTTTGGGATGCGAGAGGACGGGACGATGGCCGAGCTGCTCCAGGAGATCCACGAGCCACCACCACGTGCCACAGGCTTCGATGGCGATCTGGGCGGGAGCGGGGATCTGCGCAAAGAATTGCCGCATGGTGGACGGGATGTTGTCCATGCGGTGCTGCACGACCTCGCCCCCAGCAGTAAGGACCGCGATCTGGGAGACGCGCTTGTGGAGATCAACCCCAACCGTTACCATAGGTTTTGGCCTCCTTCTTCAGAGAGTCTTGGCGGGCCCTCTGGGAGCCAGCCTACCGCAGGCTGGACTGGGAGGCCAATACTCTTATGACATCAGGGTCAGCGCGACGCTCGCGTTTTCCGTGTACAGCTCCTCGTACACCAGCGCCGTGTCCACCAACGACCGGCCGTCGCCACCGACTGATTCCGGGATGCACAGGCGCAGGTAGCCGTCCGCGATCATCCGTTCGTACGC